>CAJWUS010000013.1 GCA_913047525.1 uncultured Flavobacteriales bacterium
TGCTACTTACAATGTAAATGACGATATGTCTGTATCTGCTACCAGAACTACTTATGGAGAAGGTGGATTTTCTCAGGCTGGATCTAACATGGGTGGAGCTGACAGCTGGAATACTCACGGTAACATGGGTTACCTAGGAGCTAATGATGAGGATATGGCTTTTGGTGTTTCTTACTCTATGGGTGACTTTAACTTAGGTGTATCAATGCATACAGTAAGTAATGAAGCTGCTGCAGAGGATAGAAAAGTAACTGAGGCTAACTTTGGCTATACTATGAGCGATAATGCTTCTGTAAGTATTAAGTACGCTACTGACAGTGCTGATATAGATGCAAGTGGTGATGATGATAAGTACATGTGGTTAACTTTATCTGTTACTCCGTAATTAGATAAAAACACAAAATATAAAAGAGCCCCAATTGGGGCTCTTTTTTTATGTCTTTTATCTAGTATTTCTATCTATCACCCCTTTTACGACTAACAAATTACTGTTAACAACTGAAAATAGAGTTTACCTAATTTAGAACAAACATTTCTATCTTGCAACCAGTATTAACCAAAAAATATAGAAAAATGAAAAAAGCATTTTTAACTGCAGTTCTTGCGTTTGCAACAATGTTTGCTTCTGCTCAAATCATGGTAGTTACTACCTATGATGGAGACCAAGAAGAGAGTATGGACAAGTTAACCGCTAACATGGGGATTGGATACTCAGTCAGTGACAATATTGTAATTGGTGGAGTAAAAAATGGAGAAGATTATGACTTGTTTGCTCGCTACAATTTTAAAGATGATCTTTATTTATCTTTACAGATGGCAACAGGAGACAATGAGGGAACTAGTATTGGTGTAGGTTATTCCTTGAATGTTTGTAAATCTCTTTATATTGAGCCAAACTACAGTATGGCAACAGAAAAAGATGTAGATGGTAACAGAGATGGAGAATTCAATCTTGGAATAGGTTATCGTTTCTAGAAAAACCTAAAGAGAATAAAAAAAGCCGCATTGCGACTTTTTTTTATATATTTGCACTTTATTAATAAACTAAAATTAAAAAATATCGAAAAATGAAAAAGTTAATTTTAACAGCAGTATTAGCAATAGCAACATTGTTTGTTTCTGCACAAAGCTTCATGGTTGTTACTGATTTAATTAAAACAGCTGATGGAGAGGAAGCTGGAATGAAAAATATTACGGACAGAATAGGTGTTGGTTACCAAGTAAATGATAACTTCATTGTTGGTGTACAATCTGCTGCAGGAGAGGATGGATATGATATGTTCTTCCGTTACTTATGGAAAGAATACATCTATGTATCATTAAACATGCCGACTGAGGAAGCTACTGATAATATGAAAATTGGTATTGGTTATTCTTTTAATGTTTGGAACTCTTTATACATTGAGCCAAATTACAATATGCCACTTAGTGAGGATGCTAGCGGAGATAGAAAGGGTGACTTTAACTTAGGGCTATCTTACAGATTCTAAAAAGTAACTCTTAAAAAAGATAAAAGCCAGCTTCTAGCTGGCTTTTTTTATACAATTAGTTGCTTTACTTTCTCAAATACTTCTTTTATCCCCTTTGGGTTACTGCCTCCAGCAGTTGCAAAATTAGCTTGCCCTCCTCCTCCTCCATTTATTAAAGGGCTAATTTCATTAATTAAATTTGAAGCATTAAGGTTTTTATTTTTTACCAAATCATCCGTAATCATAATCGTAATAATTGCTTTGCCTTCATTCCCAGAGGCCAAAAGCACAAGCAAATTCTCCTGTTTTTTTAGTTTGAAAGCAATATTTTTCATTGTCCCAGCATCCAAATTTACTTTTTCAACAATTACATTCATGCCATTTATTTTACTGCTTTTATCTAGTAATTCATTTAGTAATCCATCTGCTTTTTCTTTTTGCAATTTTTCTAATTCTTTCTCTTTCTTTTTATTTACAGTGAGCAAATCTTTTATGCTTTTAACTAATTCTTTAGTTTTAAGCAATCTGCTTAACTCATCCAATACATTGTCTTGTTCATTAAAGTATACTAATGCTTTTGTTCCAGTTATTGCCTCAATTCTTCTTATTCCGGCAGCAGTTGAGCTTTCTGAAATTATTTTGAAAAGTCCTATTTCACCAGTTGCATTTACATGCGTTCCTCCACAAAGTTCTTTGGAAGAATCAAACTGAATCATTCTTACTACATCTCCATATTTTTCGCCAAATAGCATCATGGCACCCATTTCTTTTGCTTCAGAAAGCGGCATGTTATTATGCTCTGTTAAGAAGATATTATTTAATATTTTATGATTTACACTTGCTTCTATTTTTGACAACTCCTCATTAGAAAGTTTTGAAAAGTGAGAAAAATCGAACCTTAAATAATCAGCACAAACCAAAGACCCTTTTTGCTGCACATGCTCGCCTAAAATTTCCTGCAAACTCTCATGTAACAAATGCGTAGCAGTATGATTTCTTTCGGTGGAAATTCTTGAATCTAAATCCACGATAGCCGTAAATTTTTCTTTTATTTTTTTTGGCAACTCCTTAACAAAATGAATAATTACATTGGTTTCCCATTTGGTATCAAATATCTCAATGCATTCCTTTTCATTTTTGATGCATCCTGTATCACCAACTTGCCCACCACCTTCTGCATAAAATGGAGTTAGGTTAAAAACCAGATGAAAAACAACTCCATCAACAGTTTTCACCTCTCTATATCTAGTAATTTTAATGTCGGTTTCTAATTTTTTATACCCAACAAACTCCTCTACTTCATCTTCAATCAGCACCATCCAATCGCTAGTTTCTATTTTTGCAGCAGATTTTGATCTGTCTTTTTGTTTTTTCATTTCTGCATCAAAGCCATCTGTATCACATTTCATGCCTTTTTCATTTAATATTAATATTGTCAAATCTTTTGGGAAACCAAAAGTATCGTATAATTCAAAAAGTTGCTTGCCAGAAATATTTTTTGCCTTTCCCATCATTTGCTGAATCCTTTTTAAGCCAGCTTCAAGCGTTCTTAAAAAAGATTTTTCTTCCTGTTTTACTACATTTTCTATAATATCAATTTGTGATTTTATTTCTGGAAATTGCTTTCCCATTTGTGCACTTAATACCTCTACTAATTTATACATAAATGGCTCTTTCATGTCCAGGAACGAATAGCCATAGCGGATAGCTCTTCTTAAAATCCTACGGATAACATAACCAGCCTTGACATTGGAAGGCAGTTGCCCATCTGCAATGGAAAAAGTGATAGCCCTTATATGATCTGCAATCACACGCATGGCAATATCTTGTTTTTCGTTTTTACCGTATTCCCTTTTGCTAAGCTTTGCTATTTGTTGAATTATTGGCTGAAAAATATCAGTATCATAATTGGATTTTACCCCTTGCATTATCATACAAAGTCGTTCAAAACCCATGCCAGTATCTACATGATTACTAGGAAGTTGCTCTAAACTATTGTCTGCTTTTCGGCTGTACTGCATAAAAACCAGATTCCAGATTTCAATAACTTGTGGATGATCTTTATTTACAAGAGTTGCTCCGTCAACTTTTGCTCTTTCTTTATCCGTTCTATTATCATAATGAATTTCACTACAAGGACCACAAGGGCCAACCTCCCCCATTTCCCAAAAGTTATCTTTTTTATTTCCATTTAATATTTTATCAGTTTGGGTATACTTGCCCCAAATATCAGAAGTTGCTTTATCTCTTGATAAACCATCCTCTTTCGATCCTTCAAAAATCGTTACATAAAGCCGATCTTTATCTAACTTACAAACTTCAATTAAAAATTCCCAAGACCAATAAATTGCTTCTTCTTTGAAATAATCACCAAAGGACCAATTCCCCAACATTTCGAACATGGTATGATGATAGGTATCGTGTCCTACCTCTTCCAAATCATTATGTTTTCCAGAAACTCGCAAGCACTTTTGTGAATTTGCCACTCTTAAATCTGTGGGCTTGGAATTACCTAAAAATATATCCTTAAAAGGATTCATTCCCGCATTGGTGAACATTAAAGTAGAATCATTTTGCACCACCATTGGTGAAGAACTTACAATTTGATGTGCTTTTTCTTGATAAAAGTTTAAAAATAAAGCCCTTACTTTTTTAGAATCCATTCTTTATATTTTGTCTATTCACATTAATGTGTTAGAAATCAGCAAATTTAGCGCCTCAATATAATGTAATTTCACTAATTTTGCGGCAGAAATAATTTCATGGCTAAAATAAAATATTATTACGATACCAAAACATTAAGTTATAAACGAATTGAACTAAATACTTTTGATAAGTTCAAGCGTTCTCTTGGCTTTTTATCAGCCAGTATAGTTGTTGGGCTTATTATGGTAATCGTGTTTTTTCAGTTTTTTGATAGCCCAAAAGAAAAAAGATTGAAAAGCGAGATTGAAAATTTAGTGTTACAATATGATATCTTGAGCAAGAAAATGACACAAATTGATTTGGTTTTAGATGACATTCAGCACAGAGATGATAATATATATCGTGTGATTTTTGAAGCTGACCCTATCCCTTCTTCCATTAGAAAGGCAGGTTTTGGAGGTGTGAATAGATATAAGGATATTCGTAATTTTAGCAATGCCGAATTGGTAATAGAAGCGGAAAAAAAGGCAGATAAACTTTCTAAACAACTATATATTCAGTCCAAATCCTTTGATGAAGTAATTGATTTAGCAAAAAATAAAGCGGATATGTTGGCATCAATCCCAGCAATTCAGCCAATAGCCAATAAAGATTTAGGTAGAGTGGCAAGTGGTTATGGTTACAGAATTCACCCCATTTACAAAACAAGAAAACTTCATACAGGAATGGATTTTACAGCTCCGAAAGGCACCCCTATTTATGCTACTGGTGATGGAAAAATAGCAAAAGTAAGAAGAAGCAGAAGAGGCTATGGCGATCATGTAATAATTGATCATGGATATGGCTACCAAACGCTTTATGCGCATATGACAAAATACATAGTGTATAGAGGGCAAAAAGTAAAAAGAGGAGAAATAATTGGTTATGTAGGAAATACAGGTACATCAGTTGCACCTCACCTGCATTATGAAGTAATAAAAAACAAAAGAAAAATCAATCCTGTTAATTATTATTATAATGATTTGAGCCCTGAGGAATACGATAAAATGATCGAAATTTCCTCTCAAAATAACCAGTCATTTGACTAATGCCTTATAAAGAAAAAAAAATAGAAAAATTATTTTATCCCATTGGGGATGTAGCAAAAATGTTTGATGTAAGTGTTTCTTCCATCCGATATTGGGAAAAGGAGTTTGATATCCTGAAACCAAAAAAAAATAAAAAAGGAAACAGAATGTTCACCAAAAAAGATGTGGACAACCTTAGAATAATTTATCACTTAACCAAAGAAAGAGGTTTCACTTTGGAAGGCGCTAAAAAGAAATTATACGAAAATAAAGCAGATACCATTGACAATGTTGAAATCATCAATCATCTAAAAAATATCCGTCAGTTTTTAGTAGAATTCAGAGAAGAACTCTAAAAATATTTCCCTTTTAGCAAATAGAATTTCACATATTCATCCACCCCTTTTTCTAATGTTGTGAATGATTTTTTATAACCAATATCTTTTAATTTTCGCATATCTCCTTGTGTGAAATATTGGTATTTATCCCTTATATCCTCTGGCGTATCGATAAAAGAAATATTTGGCATTTTGTTTAAAGCACTAAAAATAGCTTTTGCCAAATCGTTAAAAGTACGCGCTTCTCCTGTTCCTAGATTATAAATCCCACTATCTTTTTTGTGCTTCATCATAAACAGAAGCGCCTCACAAACATCCTTTACATAGATAAAATCTCTAAGTTGCTCTCCATCTTTATAATCTTGATTATGAGAATGGAAAAGCTTCATTCCTCCTGTTTCTTTTACCTGATTAAAGGCGTGAAAGATGACGGACGCCATCCTTCCTTTATGATATTCGTTGGGCCCAAATACATTGAAAAACTTAAAACCAGCCCAAAATGGTGAATTCTCATTTTGCTTTAACATCCATTTATCAAATTCATTCTTTGATATTCCATAAGGATTAAGGGGTTTTAATTTTTCCACAAGTTCATGGCTATCCTCAAACCCAAACTCTCCCATTCCATAAGTTGCTGCTGAGGAAGCGTAAATAAATGGAATCTGAAATTTTACGCATTTCACCCATAAATTTTTAGAATAATTCAGATTAAGTTCATCAAAAATTGCAGTATCAAATTCTGTGGTATCTGTTCTGGCACCAATATGAAAAACAAAATCTATTGTATTCCAATTTCCATCCATCCAACTCATCAAATCCTTTCTGTGTATCTTTTCGAAAAATTGTTTTCCCTCTAAGTTTGGATTCTTGGTTTCATCTGAAAAATCATCCACTAAAACTAAATTATTAAAACCCTCATTATTTAGCTCTTTGACCAAACAACTCCCGATAAAACCTGCTGCGCCAGTTACAATTATCATCTTAATTCAAAGTTTTGTCCTAAATATACTCTTCTAACTTGCTCATCTGCAGCCAATTCTTCTGCCGTTCCTGATTTTAATATTTTTCCTTCAAAAAGTAGATAGGACCTATCTGTAATGGATAAAGTTTCGTGCACATTATGATCGGTAATAAGTATACCAATATTTTTATTTTTAAGAGTAGCTACTATCTGTTGAATATCTTCTACCGCAATAGGATCGACCCCTGCAAATGGCTCGTCCAGTAAAATAAATTTAGGATTTGTAGCCAAAGCTCTTGCAATTTCACATCTTCTGCGCTCCCCTCCGGATAGTAATCCACCCATACTTTTTCTAATATTTTGCAAACCAAATTCCGAAAGTAAGGATTCACATTTTTCTTTCTGCTGCTGTTTACTTAAAGTTGTCATTTCCAAAACCGACAAAAGGTTATCCTCCACCGTCATTTTTCTAAATACGGATGCTTCTTGCGCCAAATAACCTATTCCCATTTGAGAACGCTTATACATTGGTAAATCCGTAATATCCTCTTCTCCTAAATATACATTCCCATCATTTGGTGATATTAAGCCAACCATCATGTAAAAACTTGTAGTTTTCCCTGCTCCATTGGGGCCTAACAAACCAACAATCTCACCTTGATTCAGTTCAATAGTTACCCCATCAACAACTGCTGTTTGTTTGTAATATTTTGCAATATTTTCTACTTTTAATTTCATGACTTTTTCAGTTGATTTTCTTGTTTTCTCAGTACTTTTGCCGAAATTTTAATACTTATTTCATAAAGTGCCATAAGTGGTAGAGCTACTAATATCTGACTGGTAATATCGGGGGGAGTTATGATTGCCGAGAGAATAAGAGTCATAACCAATGCATGTTTTCTATAAGTCTGCATAAATTGAGGTGTTAGTAATCCTGTTTTTGTGAGGAAATAAACCAAAATAGGTAGTTCAAAAACTACTCCATTTGCCAAACAAACAGTTGTAATAGTGCTAATAAAAGAACTTAAAGAAATCTGATTTGCTACCATTTCACTTACTTGATAAGAGCCTAAGAAATGAACGGACAAAGGAGAAACCACATAATAACCAAACAATACTCCAAGTAGAAAAAGAGAAGAGGAAAAAAATACAACTCCCTCTGCAACACTGCTTTCATTATCATGCAAAGCCGGCAGAATAAATCGCCACATTTCCCAAAATACATAAGGGAAAGCCACTACAAAACCTGCCACTATGGAAGTCATTATATGGGTGCCAAATTGCCCTGACATATTAATATTCATCAGAATAAAAGGCAACTCATCCATACAAAGCGCATCTCCCATACCCATTTGCTGAGATAAATAGCAAAGCATTTTATAAGTAGGAAAATTCGGATTTTTTGGGGCAAGCAGGATGCCATCAAAAAGGATACCTTTGAAAATAAAAGCAATAACAGCAAAAAACAAAACTGCAAGAACTGACCGAACCAAATGCCATCTGAACACTTCTAAATGCTCTAAAAAAGACATTTCCTGCTTTTGTTTTTCGGTATTCATTTAAGCTATTCCCTCTTTAAGTATATCGTGTATGTGGATAATCCCAATATAATTCTCTTTCTCAACGACAAGCAATTGGTTGATATTATTCTGCTCCATCATTTTAAGTGCTTCAATAGCCAACTCAGAAGCATTAATCATTTTTGGGTTTTTACTCATTATATCTTTTGCAAGGACTTCCTCTATCTTTTTTTCTTTTTCCAGCATCCTTCTTAAATCTCCGTCTGTAATTATCCCTACAAGTTTTTTCCCATCTAGAACGGCTGTTGCACCCAATCTCTTCCTGGAGATTTCAATAATTACATCTTTAATGTTTTCATGGCTTTGCACAGATGGAGCTTCATTATTTTTTGCAATATCATTTACTTTCAAGAAAAGTTTTTTTCCTAAAACACCCCCAGGATGAAAGCGAGCAAAATCTTTAGCGGTGAAATTTTTACATTCTAAAAGACAAATTGCCAGGGCATCCCCTAAAACCAGTTGTGCAGTTGTGCTTGAAGTAGGTGCTAAATTGTTTGGGCAAGCCTCTTTTTTAACAGTTGCATCCAACACGCAATTAGCTCCTTTTGCAAGATAAGAATCATTATTTCCACAAATAGCAACAATTTTGTTTCCCATATTTTTAATAAGTGGCAACAAATATTTTATTTCGGATGTATTTCCGCTTTTTGAAATACAAATAACAATATCATTTTCTTGAATATTTCCTAAGTCGCCATGAATAGCATCTCCGGCATGCAAAAAGACAGCTGGTTGGCCAGTGGAATTAAAAGTAGCCACTATTTTACTGGCGATATTGGCGGATTTTCCTACTCCCGCTACTATTACTCTTCCATTAGATGATAATATAAGTTCAACTGCTTTGGCAAAATCATCATTTAATTTATCACTAAGTTCCGCTATCGAAACAGATTCTAATCGAATAACCGATTTAGCAATATCTAATATTTGTGAAAATGATTTCAATCTTTTTATTACTTTAACTAAATAATATTATTTTTATTTCTTTTTTGTATTTTATGCAAAAGTATTACTTTTAGAAAAATATTAATGATTGTATGAGTAAATCTCAACTTACATTACACGAGCACTTAAAAAAGATTTTTGGTTTTAGCAGTTTTAAAGGTCGACAAGAGGAAATAATTAAAAACCTGCGAGCTGGAAACGACTCCCTGGTAATAATGCCAACAGGAGGAGGAAAATCCATGTGCTATCAACTTCCTGCCCTTATTGATGAAGGGGTTGCTATTATTGTTTCACCGCTTATTGCACTGATGAAAAACCAAGTGGATGCCCTAAGGGGCTTTAATGAAGATGATCGTATTGCTCATGTTCTAAATTCATCCTTAAATAAACAACAAGTGCAAGAGGTAAAAGATGACCTTTCATCAGGGAAAACGAAACTATTGTATGTAGCGCCAGAATCCCTCACCAAGGAAGAATATATTTTATTTTTCAGAACCATTAAGATTTCATTTTATTCTGTTGATGAAGCACATTGTATCTCAGAATGGGGGCATGATTTTAGGCCAGAATACAGAAAACTAAGACAAATAATTGACAATATTGGAAGAAAGCCAATTATAGCTCTAACTGCAACTGCTACTCCAAAAGTGCAGCAGGATATTCAAAAAAATCTGAAATTAGAGAATGCAACACTATATTTAGATTCTTTTAACAGAGAAAATCTGTTTTATGATATCCGACCAAAAATAAATGTGGAGAAGGAAATCATTAAATTTATAAAACAACACACAGGAAAATCGGGAATTATTTATTGTTTGAGCAGAAAGAAAGTAGAAGAAATTGCCGAAACTCTGCAAGTAAATGGCATCAATGCGCTCCCCTATCATGCAGGGCTTGATAGTAAAGTCAGGGTGAAACACCAAGATGCTTTTTTGATGGAAGATGCAGATGTGATTGTAGCTACAATTGCTTTTGGAATGGGAATTGACAAACCTGATATTCGTTTTGTAATACATCATGATATTCCTAAAAGCTTGGAAGGGTATTACCAAGAAACAGGGCGTGCTGGAAGGGATGGCGGAGAAGGTATTTGCGTCACTTTTTATAGTTATAAGGATATTGAAAAATTAGAAAACTTCTTACACGGCAAACCTGTTTCGGAAGTGGAAGTTGGAAGATTATTAATCTTGGAAACCATCTCTTTTGCTGAAACATCCATGTGCAGAAGAAAATACTTGTTGCATTACTTTGGCGAACAGTTTGATGATGCTAAATGTGAGCAGATGTGTGATAATTGCAAACATCCAAAACCAAAGTTTGAAGGGAAAGACTTTGTGAAAAAATTGATGACAACAATGCTGGCTTGTAATGAAAGCTTTAAAGCCAAAGAAACGGTAAAAGTTTTGGTTGGCGAAAGCAATAGCTTGATAAAGCAACATGCCATGCTAATAAGTGATGTGTTTGCTTGCGGAACAGATAAGGGTAAGGAGTTCTGGCATGCTGTAATAAGGCAAGCTTATGTAAAAGAACTTATTACAAAAGAAATTGAAACCTATGGCATACTGAAAGTAACAGATGAAGGGGAAAAATTCTTGAAGAAACCTTATTCTTTCCAGCTTACAGAAGACCATGATTACAACCTATTAAAAACAGAATCGGTAGGGCAACAAAAAGGTGCTGCTGCTGATGTAATGCTCTTTAAAATACTGAAAGACCACAGAAAGAAAATAGCAAAAGCAAAAGGACTTCCTCCTCCTATTATTTTCTTGGAACCATCCCTTATCGATATGGCAAACCAATACCCAATTACTATGGAGGAAATGGGACAAATTCAGGGGGTTGGACAAGGTAAAGCCATGAAATATGGTCAATCTTTCATTGATATTATTACAAAATATGTGGAAGAAAATGAGATTGAAAGACCATCAGATATGATGGTGCGCTCATTAGCGAACAAATCGAGCAATAAAATTTATATTATACAAAATATTGATAAAAAATTACCGCTCTCTGATATTGCCTCAGCAAAAGGAATTACCGTAGATGATTTGCTAACGGAAATAGAAACCATTGTTGATTCTGGAACAAAAATAAATCTGTCTTACCTTATCAATGAGATACTGGAAGATTACCAAATAGAGGAACTTGATGAGGTATTAACCGAATCGGATGAAGCGTCTTTTCATGAATTAAGAGAAGAATTTGATGAAGACGAATACACGGATGAGGAACTCAGAATATCTCGCATTCAGTTTATATCTCACATGGGCAACTAAAAATATGAATACACTAATTATATCTTCTTCTTTATCAAAAACATCCCGTTCTTTTA
Source organism: uncultured Flavobacteriales bacterium (assembly GCA_913047525.1). Next base: position 11,339 of record CAJWUS010000013.1, read on the forward strand.
TTATTTGTAAAGAAATACATTCCTTATTGCAAGAAAAAGGCGTGAATACAGAATTGGTGGATGCCAGAGAAATGGAACTACTCCCCTTTTATAAAGGTCCTACTCCATCCATGGAGAAACTAAGCCAGGAAGTAGCAGAAGCAGACAATATTATTTTTGGAATGGGCGTGCATTGTTATTCGGTAAATGACAGCTTGAAAATAATTTTAGACGGCTGTTGCGGTGGCGTAGAAGGGAAGTTTTTTGGAATTATATGTGCAGCTGGCGGAGAAAGAAGTTACCTTTCTACCATGCACCTTACACAAATTTGCATGAATGAATGGCGCATGATACAACTGCCTAGAATTGTGTATGCAACAAGAAAAGATTTTGAAGACGATGCCATATCAAATGATGATTTGAAAGATAGAATAAAGCTTTTTTCTGAGGAGTTTTCTAGCATTGGAAAAAAGTTGATTAGTTAAAATCTTCAGTGGCAAAAAAAGCCATTAAGCCCATCCCTATTTCCAGTGCATTTTCATCAATATTAAAACGGGAAGTGTGCAAACCATGTGTAATTCCTTTTTCTTTATTGGCTGTTCCTAGTCGGTAGAAACAAGAAGGTACTTTTTGGGAATAATAGGAAAAATCTTCTGCTGTCATCCTTATTGGTAAAAGAGCTACATTTTCTTCACCCAAATACTGCTTTGCGCATTCAATTGCCTTTTTAGTAAGTGGAATATCATTTTCCAAAAAAGGATAGCCTTTTCTAATTTCAAAATCAATTTCTACATTATTTTTTTTACCCAAATTTGAAGAAATCTCTATCATTTTTTTGTGTGCATTTACTCGCCAATCTTCATCCATTGCTCTTAATGTTCCCATCATTTTTACTTTGTCTGGCACCACATTGGTAGAGCCATTGCCTTCAATAAAACCTATGGAAAAAACAGAAGGCCCATCATTTTCATTATCAAAATAATCATACAATGCAGTTAGCATTGTTGAGGCGACTATTATAGGGTTTTTAGTTTCTTCTGGAAGTGCTGCATGCCCTCCTTTTCCTAAAATTGTTATATACAACTCATCAGTTGATGCCATATACATTCCAGCTTTAAAGCCGACTTTGCCTACCTCTAAATCAGGAAAGACATGTTGCCCAAGCATATTATCAACTTTAGGGTTTTCCAAAACCCCCTCTGAAATCATCTGCTTTGCCCCACCCGGAAGTCGTTCTTCTGCTGGCTGGAAAATAAATTTTATACTGCCCTCCCAATCAGATTTGAGTGTGTGCAATATTTTAAGAGCTCCTAATAAAGAAGCGGTATGTGCATCATGTCCACAAGCATGCATCACTCCATTATTTTTGGAGCAATAAGCAACCTCATTTTCCTCTTGAATAGGTAATGCATCAAAATCTGCTCTTAGGGCTGTGCAACTTTTTTCTGAATTTTTCCCCTTTAATAACACAACAATTCCTGTATCGGCAATATGTTCCTGAAAAGGAATTCCCCAATCTGCTAGAATAGATTTTATGTATTTAGAAGTTTCAAACTCTTGAAACGATAACTCAGGATTACTATGCAAATTCCTTCTTATATCAATAATTTTAGGAAGAAATTCTTTGGATAAATCTTGTATTTGTTTTTTAGCACTCACTTTCCAAAAATCATTTTTATTGCCGCCACAAGCAACACTACTCCAAAAACCTTTTGAAGCACAGCAGCCGACACGCTTACTGCAAACTTGGAACCAAAATATCCTCCAATAATAAATGTAGTAGCAATAATTAGTGCAAATTTCCATTCAATAAATCCAGCTTTATAATAGTTCATGGCAGCTAAAATTCCTATTGGAGGTAGCATCACTGCTAGACTTGTTCCTTGTGCCTGATGCTGACTTAATCCTAAAAATAAAATCATCATTGGAATCATTATCAGCCCCCCACCAATACCAACAATTCCGCTTAATATGCCCGCTAAAAGTCCAATTACAATAAGAATAATTATAGTGGTAATAGTCATATTTGTTTTTTTAGAAATCAAGCCCCAAAGATATATATAAAATATTTGGTAACAGATAGCCATCCTCCACTCCCCAAGCCCAATCGGCACGCAAGAAATAACCAAACAATCTGCTTCTTACGCCAAAGCCAAAACCGCCAACAAATGGGTTTTTCTGTTTGTCAATGGTAATGGTTACAGGGCCATTTTCAATTACTTCATAGTTGAGTTGGGGTTCCTTTGAAAAAGGAGTTGCCCCATTCCATGCAGTACCAAAATCAGCAAAAGTTACAATCTGAAAATTATTAATAAACTCAGATGTAATGGGTCTTCTTAAAATATATTTGAAAAGTGGAACTCTCAGTTCAGTATTTAACACAAAAAAACTGTTGCCATTTCTCACATTTTGGTGAAATCCCCTCATATTAGTAGCTAAAGTTTGATAGCTATAATTTTCGTTCTCCGCTACATCCGTTTCTTGGTTAAACTTTGGAATCAGCCATGCATCCACTCCTCCCATATAATAAAGCAATTTCTGATTTCCGAAAGAGGTGCTTGCCGCAACTCTGTTTGCCCAAATAATGGAATGACTTACTTTTTTATAATTCCTGGCATCCAACCCTAGAATAATCATATCCGTTTTCGCGTCTTCCAATAGGCGATAATATTCTGCAAAAATTTTGTAGCGCCCACCATTATATAGGTTCAGTCCTTTGTTTATGGTATTTTCAAAAACCACTTCACTTCTGAAGGTAATCCAATTACTGTAAGTGTTCGGTTTTATAAGATTAATGATGTCTGTTGACATGAAAACTTTTTTATCATTACGGAAACTAAGCGAACCCCTTGTGCTAAATACCTCATCAAAAGGCCAATTAAAAATACCTCTTAATTCGTAAGAATAGACTCTTTGCAGTGCATTGTCCTTTACCATATTGATACTTTGCCTTGAAAAAATATAGGATTTATCCAATCGATTTTTATTATCCAGAAAACTCAGCATATAGCCATTACTTTTCAAATCTCCCGAAAGACGCACTCCTCCAATTATTTTATAATCCTCAAACAAATCTGCTGTTCCAACTTTTATCAAAGCATCAAAATCAGGATTCAAAAACAGTGGCATTTTGTAATTGCTGTATGGCTGATAGGATTTTGTGATGTAGGAATTATCAAACTGACTAACGACATAATCGGTAGTAAGAGAAATAAAATAGTTCCGTGCTTTTGGCAATTTAATTGTTTTTCTATTATCTGAAAAATGACTATTTTCTTTGTTACTGATTCGATTGTTTATTTCATCAAATGTACCAAACTGAAAATTTTGAATATCCACTTTATTTCCATTCCATAAAGAATCTCTATTAGATTTTTCCGGCTCAAATTCACTTTCTATTTTATTATTTTTTAGTTGCAAAAAGTAGGAATCCGTTAAATTAATCTCTGGTTTTTTAATTTTCCTACTTAACTTTTTATCATAAATACTATAGTTTCCATTTAGATAAAGCACCTCCACTAAATGCTTTGCTTTTGGTTTTGTGTCAAAGCAAATAATATCTCTATTGTAGTTTGTAAACGGAGAAATGGTAAAGTTTTTCTGATAAAAAACGCTTGTGTCTGTCTCTACTTTTACGCTATCTATTTTCACATTAAAACGATTGTTTAGACCGTTCTCATCCGCCAAAAACCAATATAAATTATCTTTTATTGGCTTTGGCTTTGTTTCATTAATTTCAGGCGTATTGGTAAGGCGTAAAAGTTTTGGGCTTTCAGTTTTATAATTATACAAAAACAAATCGTTGGTTCTGTTATGGGATAAAACCTGGCTTTCTTCATATAAAATATTGTTTTTCCTATTGGAGCTGAAAATAATAAATTCGTTATTTGGCGAAAAAGCAGGATGCAAATCCAGAAATTTATCATTGGTAATATTAGTGAGTTTGTGCCCTACTACTCCAAAGGTAAAAATGTCAGTTTGGTTTTGGCGAACAGCAGAAAAAAGCAAATTTTTTCCTTTTTTATCGTAAGTCATACTTAGCACTTTTTGTAAATGCTGCAGTTCAAATGTGCTGGTTTTCCCCTTTGAGATATCGTAGTAATTCATTTGAATTTTTCCTTTTTTCTCAGTGATGTAAGTCAATTTTTTTCCTTTTGGCTCCCATGCAATTACCGGTACTGTAAAATCTGTAATTCGATCTAATTTGTACCCAACAGAAGCAATCTTTGTTTGCTTTTTAGTTTTCAAATCGTAAAGCCAAATCTTATATTTCCCCATTTCATTGCTTACAAAAGCTATTTTCCTTCCCTTTGGGCTTATTTCTATTTGTGTAATTTTTTCTTGGGATTTTATTCTTATCTGTAATTGATTGGAAGAAGGATATATTCCTGTTACATCTGTTTGAAAATAATAATCGAGCCATTCCTCATTGATAGTGTTAACCGATTTCCTTAAAACAAATTGAAATCCATTTTCAATATTTCGGCTAAGACGAACCATATACAAAATTTCGGCAACTGTCGCATTTCCATAGGTATTGCTGATGTAATGCCAAATGGAATAACCAGCAAGCACGGCATCTTCTTTTTCGAGATGATTGAAATTTTTAAAATCTTCTGTTCCAATTTTGTCTTTTACCAGGTTTTCCATCTGCATATTCCAAGGGTCAGCAATAAAAGCAACCAAGCCATCCACAAACCAATCTGGGAGATTCAAAAGTGTAGAGTTGGTAAATGCATCCGCCATATTGCCGCCATACATCATTTCATTAAGCAGAATTTTGGTTATTCCAGCAGCAATTTGTTTTTTTAGATGATTGTAATCTCCATCAAAATAAAGCAAAACTTTGGTGCCAACAATCTGAGTTTTTCCCCCAATATTATATTCGTCATGCTGCTTGTATCCAATGTTGGATTGCTTAAAATCGGAAAAAGTGTTGTAAATCACAAACTGTATTCTTTTCTCATAATTAAAAACCAACTGCTTTTCAATCTTGCTAAGTAATTGATGTGCCTGCTTTGCAGTATATTGAGTCAATGGCTTTCCTCCTCTATAATAATAGGTGTCGAATCGCTCATATTGGTAGCTTGTCCAATTAAATTCTTTGTATTGCACCCTACTTTTACCAAAATCGGTTTGCAAACCATAATAAAATTGAGCACCTGCTATTAGTGGTAGAAAAATAACACTTATTATAATTATAAGAAATCGCATTTTCTTTAAAATGTAAAGATAATAAAGTAAAAGAAAGGGGTATATTTGTATTTCTGATTTTACAATTAATGAAAATAAAAAGATTTATTTTTAATCCTTTTCAAGAAAATACTTTTGTGCTTTATGATAAAAGCAGGGAGTGCGTAATTATTGATTCTGGCTGTTATGAAAAAGCAGAAGAAAAAGAATTGGAAGATTTCATCACAGAGAAGAAATTAAAACCAGTTGCCCTTTTAAATACCCATTGTCATATCGATCATATTTTGGGTAATCAATTTGTAGCAGAAAAGTGGGGAGTAGAACTACAAATGCATAAAAATGATTTGCCGCTTTTAGAAAATGCTGGACAAATTAGCAAAATGTACTGGTTGGAGAATTATAGCGGTTCTCCCTATCCGAAACATTTTTTAAAGGATGGCGATACATTTTCATTTGGAAAAAGCAAGTTGGATGTTATCTTTACTCCCGGACATGCCCCAGGTCATATTTGCTTTTATAGCAAGCAGCATAACTTTATAATTAGTGGTGATGTTATTTTTCAAATGAGTATTGGGCGTACAGATTTACCCTTTGGAGATTATG
>CAJWUS010000014.1 GCA_913047525.1 uncultured Flavobacteriales bacterium
TTCATATGTTGTTATGGAGGTATCATTTCTTACTGTAATAAATGACTCAATAAGATCTTTACTTTGCTTATAATAAACATAATAACTTCCTTGGTATTTTTTTCCAAATCCATTATACCCTAATTCAACTTGTTGAGTTGTAGATGGAGTAAGATCAGGGTTTCCTACTTTTATATTTTTATTATCTGTTCTATTCGTATTTGTATTTATATATTGACTACTAGGTCTTGAGATCCTATTACTATAACTTAATTTAAGATCTTTACCCATATCAAATGTTTTAGATAGGGTAAAACTTGGTAGAATATTAGTATATGACTCACTAAACTCTTTCTGTGATTCATTTTCCCAATTGCCGGCAATTTGAGTAAGTTCATAACGAACCCCACTCATTAATCCAAAATCATTTGGAAGTTGCCATTGTGTAGACAAATAAGTAGCTGCGACTATCTGATTATAATTAAATACCTCTGTTGAAAGCACATAAGATGGATCCTCAGAAGTAGTTGTATATTGCATTTCTTGATCTCTATTAATGGCTTTACCTCCAATTTCTATTTTATGAGAGTTAATTGGGTGGGTGTAGTCAATCTGAAATGTTTCTTCTATATTTTTCTCATCATTTATATTCTTAAGTTGAATTAAACCATTTTGCTCTGAGATATCTGTATCTTCATCATTGAATTTTGCTCCAATTTGCAAGGATATACTTAACTCTTTATCTTCATTATCAAATGTTTTTGTGTAATCAGTAGTCCATTCCATTCGTTTCATATCTCTTGTAGATTTAACATTAGAGTTATAACTATATTCTAAAGTATCTCCTATGTAATTGTAAGCAGTTGAATTCTCAGATGGTGTATTCCTTCCGCTAAAAGAAATATCAGAAGCAATAGAATTATAAGCATTAATATCGTAATATAAATTTGTTCCACCTCTATAGCCAATCCATTGACTTTCACTAACTCCATTATTTGTTAAAATATTTGTATCTCCATCACTATCCCAATCTTTTCTTTCGTAATTCAATATTCCTTCTCTTGGCCAACTATAATGTACACTGCCTCTAGCTGACAAATTAAATCTACCTTTACCCAAAGTCACATTATACGAGTTTCTATTTACTCTACTGCCAACAGACCCATCAATTGTTGCTTTATATCCATCAATCACTGTTCTTTTAGTAACAATATTTACAATTCCTGCATCTCCTTCTCCATCATATTTTGCCCCTGGGCTTGTAATTATTTCTACACTTTTAATCTCATCTGCAGGTATCATACTTAAAGCTGTGGCTAAGTCTCCAGTTAAAAATGTAGAAGCTTTTCCATTGAGAAGAAATTTAATGTTTTTTGATCCTCTCAATTCTACATTACCTTCAAAATCAACAGATAATAAAGGAGCTTTCCTAAGTATATCTGTAGCATCATTTAGTCCTTCATTAACATCATTTTCAGCATTATAAATAATTTTATCAATCTTAGATTCATAAATTGGTTTTTCTTCTTCAATCTTAACTTCTGAAAGCATTTCGCTATTTGCAATTAAAAGAATATCTTTTAGTCTTACATCCGGTTTCTTTTTTGTAAGTTCAAAATCAATTAGTTTTTTATCATAACCGATATAACTTACATTTATTTGGTATTTCCCAGGACGTATTTGATTCATAGAGAATTTACCATTCTCATCCGTTATAGTGCCCTCTACTATTTTGTCCCACCTAATATTGTTAAGACTAATATTAGCAAATTCAAGTGGTTTTCCTGTTTTACTATCAAATACTTTCCCTACTATATTTCCTTTAAAGTAGTTTTTTGAATTACTCTTCCCTCTAAACCCTTTAAAGTGTCCACCTCTTCCTCCGTGTCCTCTATCTTGTGCAATACATAGAATCGGTATTAATAAAAGTACAATCAGTAATTTTTTATTCATTATTCTTCAGTTTAGGTTTAAGCTTTGACAATAAAATAATTTGAAAGTTTAATTTTTTTCCACATTATAATCACAAATGCAACCAAAAAGGCATTTTTCTTTTATGATTTCAGAAACACCTTCAGGGACCATGTGTTCCCAACTGCCTTCATTACAAGATCTTATAAGTCTTAAAACATCTCTTGAGAAGATATGAAGAACCTCTGAATCGTAATTCAAATCTACAATTCTACCATTAGTGAAAAAATAATTATAAATTGGCTTTATACGTGGGTGAATAGCAATATTGCTGCTGTTTTGTAATTCTACTTTATTGCTTGGCTTGTAGGGGTAGAGATAAATTTTTATATCTCTTGTAACTATGATTCCAAATGCTTCCATAATACCACCATTAAGGTTTCTATAATAGCCCTCGTCAAACATCTCTAACAAATTATCTACTCCAATAATTAAACCCATTCTCGCTCTTGTAAATTGGGATAGATATTCCACCAATTTGTAATATTTTTTATAATTGGAAATCATTACAGTATATCCCAAAGAGCACAGAATATCGGCACGGTCAAGAAAGTCCTTTTCATTTATTTCTCCTTCCATTTTTAGGTTGGATAGTGTTATCTCAAAAAGAATTTGTATATTTTCTTTTTTTACCCTCTTGTTTTCTAAAAACTTAGTAAGCCCATTTTCAAGCATGTTTATATTAACCTTGGTTACAGGGCGAAAACTCCCTCTAATTGTCAGGATATTTTTTTTGTAAAGTATATCAGCTGCCTGCTGATTCACGCCATCCGGACTAAAAATAACAACATTAGTCATCCTCTCTTTTACAAGAGTAAGGCTTAGTAAACGATTATCCACTTTTTTGAAATCAGGACCCGTCATTTTTATCATATCTATCTCGATATTATCACTACTCAAATTATCATATAATGATTTTAATAATTCTTTAGGATTATTATGATTAAAAAAGCAAGCATGCACCAAATTCGTACCAATAACTCCAATAGTTTCTTGCTGCAATCTGGCGTCTGCATCATTTAGGCGAACATGTAAAATAACATTATTTGCTTCTTTTTTAGAATCCAATTGAAAACGGATTCCCATCCAACCATGTCCTTGCATGGTTTTTTCATGATTGATGGTTGTCATTGTGTTTGCAAAAGCAAAAAACATTTTGTCTTTATGCTGTTTTCTGTCTAGGCGATCCTCCAATAATCCGTATTCCTTTTCTATCATATTTTGCAAACGAGATTCACAAACATATCTACCATCCTTTTCTTTTCCATAAATGGAATCGGAAAAATCCCTATCGTATGCTGACATGGTTTTAGCAATGGTTCCAGATGCCATTCCAGCTCTAAAAAAATGCCGAACAACTTCTTGTCCTGCGCCAGTTTCTATAAAGGTGCCGTAAATTCTAGCATCCAAATTTACTTGTAAAGCTTTTTGGTCAGCCGATAAAATGATTGCTTTTTTCATCTTATTATTTTTCAGCCGCAAATTTATACAGATATATTTACTAAGGCAAAATTAATGTGTTAATTTTACCTTTTCTTTTAACATGGTATTATGAAAATTACATTTTTAGGCACAGGAACTTCCCAAGGAATACCCGTAATTGCATGCGATTGCAAGGTGTGCAAATCTGATAATCCAAAAGATAATCGGCTTAGAACATCAGTACTTATTAAGGTAGAAAACCAAACTATTGTAATTGATACCGGTCCTGATTTCCGTCAGCAAATGTTGAGAGAAAATGTGCAAAAGTTAGATGCTATTGTATTTACCCATCAACATAAGGACCATGTAGCGGGCATGGATGATGTAAGGGCTTTTAACTATAAGTTCAAAAAGGACATGGACCTTTATTGCACTGCAGAAGTAGAGGAAGCACTGATTAGAGAATTTCCTTATGTTTTTTCTACCTACAAATATCCAGGAGTGCCGGAAGTAAAAATTCACAATATTAAAAATGAACCCTTTACTATTGGCGGAGTAGAAGTACTTCCTATTGAGGCATTGCATTATAAATTATCCGTATTTGGCTATCGAATAAAGGATTTCGTGTATTTAACGGATATTAGTGCTATTACTGAAAAGGAAAAAGAGAAGATGAAAGACGCCAAAGTAATTGTATTGGATGCGCTTAGGAAAACCCCGCATATCTCTCATTTAAGCATGCAGCAAGCAGTTGATTTGTTAGAGGAGTTAAACCCCCAAAAAGGCTATATTATCCATATCAGTCATTTGATGGGCTTACACAATGAGGTGGTAAAAGAATTACCAGATTTTATAAAACCAGCACATGACGGATTAATTCTTGAACTTTGAACGAATAAGAATTAAAAGAAAATTTGGCTTTCGATTATTTTCAGTACTTAAATTATGGTAAATTGCAAGCCAATTAAAAACAAAAAAATAAAATGAAGAAGACAACTATTATCTGTTTAATTTTGATGCTATCTGTATCAGTATTTGCATATGAAAATCACGGGCATGATGAGTATGAAGTTCGATATATTAAAGAACAACTAACTACTGATATTGCTTTGCAACAAACTTTAAGAAATCAAAATGCATGGCAAAATTTTTTAATTCAACATCCTCATTGGTTTGTTAATTTTAATGAGTATAATTTAAAACCTCATAGGGCTTATGGAGAACCTATTGAGCTTTTAATAGGAAATACTATAGAAGATAAAGCATTGCAATTTATCCAAAATGAGCTATCATCTTTTAATATTCCAGTTTCTGACTTATATCTTTTAGATGTAAGAGAAAATGAGAAATATAAATATCTAGATTTTAAGCAAAAATATAATGGATTAGAGATTCACGATAGCAAATTGTATTTTAAAACTACACAGAATGATGAATTAGTTACTTTTGGTTTGGATGTTTTTTCAGACATTAATTTGAGTACAATCCCAACTATTTCTGGAAGTAATGCAATTAGTAGTGCAATCTCAGGAATTGCTAACTCAATCAGTAAGGTAGAGGTGAAACAAGCCTTAAAGATTCTTCCAATTCCTAAGAATAATAAATATAACTATCATCTTATTTATGAAGTAGAATTTGAAACTACTATAAGTGTTGGCCCCGCAAAATATCTTTGCTTTGTAGACGCTAATACAGGAGAGTTATTAATGCGGAAAAATACCATTCTGTTTGAAACACCTCCAATGGCAACTGTGCATGTTGAGTCGAATGTATATGCAGTGCAACCTTATGTTCCAACAACAGTAAAAGATTTGGCGAATTTAAGAGTATTTGTTAACGGCACATCTTATTATACTGATCAGAATGGTGATTTAACTTTATCAGCAAATGCAGGAAGTAATGTATATTATGGTTTAGAAGGTTTATGGTCAAAAGTAGAAACGAGTGGTTCAACTCCGAGTATTAATACTACTTTAGGTGCAACAAACAACATTTCTTTTGATAATGATGCTACATCTCAGGAACGATCAGCATACTATCATGTAAATGTAGTGCACGATTATATGAAAACAATCTTCCCAACTTTTACAAGTTTAGATAATCCTATGACTACCAATGTAGATGAACCGGGTTCTTGTAATGCTTTTTATGGTGGTGGAAGCATCAATTTTTATGCAGAAGGCAATGATTGTCATTCAATGGCTAAAATAGGAGATGTAGTATATCATGAATACGGTCATGGAATCAATGATTATAGATATGGTAATAGTGGTATGTGGAATGGAGCCTTAAATGAAGGGTATGCAGATATTTGGGGCCTATCAATTACCCAGAATCCTATTTTAGGACAAGGCATGAGTATGTCAGACCCTAATGATTTTGTAAGAAGATATGATATTGATAAAAAAGTATATCCTCAAGATATAGTAGGTGAAGTACATGCTGATGGTGAAATTATTGCAGGATGTTTCTGGGATACGTATTTAGGTTTTAATAATATGGGGCAAATGATGGATCTATTTAAATATACTTACGATGGAGCACCAGATGGTGCAGCTGGAACTGAAGGAATTATTTATACTGATGTTCTCTTGGAAACCCTTATGGCAGATGATAATGACGGAAACATATATAATGGAACACCCAACGACCAAATAATTGTAGATGCTTTTGCACTGCATGGTATCTCTTTACTTTCCAATGCCAATATCATTCACACTCAAGTAATGATGGCAGTGCCAAATAATGATATTACAATAAATGTTTCCATTGCACTTACTTATGCTTGGGCATTAAGTAGTGCTAAAGCATTTTATAAGTTAAATAATACAGCTACATGGAATTCAATAGTATTAAATAATGTGGGAGGAACAAATTATCAAGGGGTAATACCTGCTCAACCTGCTGGAACTCTTATAGCTTATTATCTTTTATTAGAGGATAGTTACGGTAAACATTCGGGTATTACACCAATGGCAGCTAATCTTAGTCAATATGCTAATGTACCGTATTTTATTTTGAATGGTTTTGAGTTTATGGGTATTGAAGATTTTGATGCTAATGTAGGTTTTTGGCAGTTAGGAGATGCTAATGATAATGCCACTACCGGTATGTGGGAAATTGATGAGCCAACTGGTTCTTTTTCTGACCCAACTGATCCAAGCACTATAGTACAAACAGATGAAGATCATACCCCTGGCTCTGGTAATGATGAATGTGCTTTTACTGGAAATGCAGGATTATTGGATGGTATTGGAACGAATGATGTGGATGATGGGCATACTACTCTTTTTTCTCCTTTTTATGATTTAACCCCTTATTCTAATCCTGTATTCACTTATTATCGTTGGTATACTAATAATCCACCTAGTGGTGCAAACCCAGGAGCAGATTGGTGGCAAGTAATGATAACAGATGATGGTGTGAATTGGCAATATGTTGAGAATAATATGACATCTGATAAAAGTTGGAGACGGTTTGCATTTAGAGTGAATGACTATGTTAACTTGACTAACCAAGTAAGAGTAAAATTCATTGCTTCAGACAGCACCCATCTAGGACAAAATTTGGATGGAGGTTCTCTTATTGAGGCAGCAGTAGATGATTTCTCTTTGTATGAGGAAGTTTTCACATCTTCATTAAATAATATGGATTCAAAAAATGCCATTCGAAAACTAATAAAGATTACAGATATATTAGGTAGAGAAGTGGATATAACAAAAATCAAAGAAGAAACTACATTGCTTTATATTTATGATAATGGAACCGTAGAGAAAAGAATAGTTATAGAATAAACCAAGATGTTATTCACATATAATATAAGGTAGCTCTACAACTAAAAAGTATATGAAATACTATTAATAAGTTGATAGTCCGTCTCAGGAATAGCTTTCTCTGGAAAACTATCATAATTAAAAGTATTGTTTATGCTCAATAAAAATTTTCGGTTTAATCTTAATCGTAAACAAAAATCTGACTCCCATCTGAAATCACTAAATTTTTCAATATTAGGTAAATACTTGCTAATAAAAGAAATTTCAACAGATTTACTTAGTTTCTTTACAAGGTTAAGTTCAGAATTTATTCTGCTTTGTATTGCCTTAAGTTCTTCAATAGTAGTTTCCTTCTCAATTTGATAAGATATACCTATAGTAAACTTATCTTCCTTTTTTTGCTTAAAGCTATAACAAAGTCCTGCAGAAACAGTAAATCTATTCTTAATATTTCTACTTATATCATAAATCCGTCCTGCATTTACAGCAAAATTTAAATCTTTGTCAATAAGTTCATATCTAAGGTTCTGCACTCCTTTATTTAAGATATCATCTTCTCCAGTTTTACTAATAAATGTAATATTATTAGCCAAGCTTAACTGATAGGAGCCAATTTTATATTTCACTAAGAAAATATTATTAAACTGTAGAGTCCTTTCAGTATTTTTAGTAAAATTAAGTCCTAAGTCAAAGTTGCCTGAGAAAGGGCTCTTCTTTTCCATTTCTTGTGAAAAGGAGATAAGAGAACTGATAAAAAATAGAGTGAAAAAGAAGTATTTCATTCTAAGTAAGGGATGCAATCTGATTTTCTAGAACTTCAATTTTCTGCATTGCATCTGATTGTTTCTTTCTCTCATTAGCTACAACTTGCTCAGGAGCTCCACTCACAAACCTTTCGTTACTTAATTTTCCGTTTACCGATTTTAAGAAACCTCTAGTATAGTCTAATTCCTTTTGAAGTTTTGCTATTTCAGCTTCAATATCCACATTTCCTTCAAGTGGAATGAAATATTCATTAGATCTTACACGGAAACCAAATGCTCCATCTACTTTTTCTGTAGTGTATTCTACCTGTTCAATATTTCCTAATTTACAGATTATAGCATCCATATCTCTGCAATGAGATTCGTTCTCTTTTACAAACAAAGAGATTTGTTCTTTGTTAGCAATTTGCTTTTCCTTTCTGAAGTTACGAATAGAAGAAACTACCTCAGAAACAATATCAAAATCATCAAGAATTATATCATCTACTTCTGCTGCTTTTGGCCATTCTGCAACAATAATATCTTCTTTTCTGTCATCAATTAGATGCCATACCTCTTCTGATAAGAACGGCATAAAAGGGTGTAATAGTTTGAGTGTCTTTTCTAATTGTTCAATAGTTTTATTATAAGTAACACTATCTATTTGACTACCATAAGTTGGTTTTACCATTTCTAAGTACCAAGAACAAAAATCATCCCAAACTAATTTGTAAGTAGTCATTAGTGCTTCCGAAATTCTGTATTTTCTGTAGGATTCATCAATTTCAGAAATAGCTTTGTTTATTCTGTTCTCAAACCAAATTATTGCTTGTTCCGCACTATTAGGCTGATCTACATCTGCTACTTCCCAACCTTTAATTAATCTGAAGGCATTCCAGATTTTATTAGAGAAATTTCTTCCTTGCTCGCAAAGCCCTTCATCAAAAGGCAAGTCATTCCCTGCAGGAGAACATAGTAGCATTCCAACTCTAACTCCATCAGCACCATATTTTTGTATTAATTCAATTGGGTCAGGAGAATTCCCTAAAGATTTACTCATTTTCCTACCTTGTTTATCCCTAACAATTCCCGTAAGATATACATTTTCAAATGGCAATTCTCCTTTGTATTCGTATCCAGCCATAATCATTCTGGCAACCCAAAAGAATAAGATCTCAGGTGCAGTTACTAAATCGTTTGTAGGATAGTAGTAGTTTATTTCCTCATTGTCAGGATTACGAATTCCATCAAAAACAGACATTGGCCATAGCCAAGATGAAAACCAAGTGTCTAGTACATCAGCATCCTGGCGTAAGTCGGCTATAGTAACGGATGGTTTTTCTTTTTGTGCTAATACTAAAGCTTCCTCTTTGCTTTCAGCCACAACATATTTATTACCTTCATAAAAATAAGCAGGGATTTGTTGTCCCCACCAAAGTTGACGGGAAACACACCAGTCTTTAATGTTCTCAATCCAGTGTCTGTAAGTGTTCTTAAACTTTGCAGGATGAAACTGAATATCATCATTCATTACATGTTCTAGTGCAGGTTTAGAGAACTCCTCCATTTTACAGAACCATTGCATAGAAAGTTTTGGTTCAATCACAGCATCTGTTCTTTCAGAGAAACCAACTTTATTTTGGTATTCCTCTGTTTTTACAAGAAATCCATCTTTCTCTAAATCTGCAGTAATTTCTTCTCTTACATCAAATCTATCTTTTCCAATATACAATTCAGCCGACTCATTTAATGTTCCATCATCATTTAGAATTTCTATAGTTTCCAATCCGTGCTTATCTCCAAGTTGATAATCATTAATATCATGTGCAGGCGTAATTTTTAATGCTCCCGTTCCAAATTCTATATCCACATATTCATCAAAGATGATAGGGATTACCCTATCCACTAAAGGTATAATTGCTTTTTTACCCTTTAAGTGTATGTAGCGCTTATCATTCGGATTTACACAAATAGCAGAATCTCCTAAAATAGTTTCTGGCCTAGTGGTAGCAATGGTTAATTTTTCATCACTTCCTTCAATGTTGTATGCAATGTGGTATAGTTTTGAATTTACTTCTTTATGGATTACTTCTTCATCAGAGAGTGCTGTTTGTGCGGAAGGATCCCAATTTACCATACGTACTCCTCTGTAGATGAGTCCTTTTTGGTGCAAATCAACAAATACCTTAATTACGGATTCACTCATGTCATCATCCATAGTAAACTTAGTACGATTCCAATCACATGATGCACCTAATTTTTTCAATTGCTCTAAGATGATTCCTCCGTGTTTCTCTTTCCAATCAAAAGCATGAGCTAAGAATTCATCTCTTGTTAAGTCACTTTTTTTTATTCCTTCTTTGGCTAATTTTTGTACTACTTTAGCTTCAGTTGCAATAGAGGCATGATCAGTACCAGGCACCCAGCAAGCATTATATCCCATCATGCGGGCACGTCTTACTAACACATCTTGTAAGGTGTTGTTAAGCATATGGCCCATGTGTAAAACTCCTGTTACATTTGGTGGAGGAATTACAATTGTATAGGATTCTCTTTCATCAGTAGTAGAATTGAAATACCCTTTTTCTAGCCAATGCGAGTACCATTTCTTTTCTGCATCTGTAGGGTTATACTTTTTTGCTAATTCCATTGATTTGCAAATCTATAAAAATCTGTACATCAAAACTTATTTATCAATCTCATTTGCAGAAGAAAAATAAATTAGTAAATTTGCCGTTCGTCATTTAGAGAATAGATATTAATTAAAAAACTAAAAAGAAATGAAGAAGATAATTTTATTACTAACTGCCTTTCTAATTGGGTTTGTGGTTTTAGCCCAACGAATCCCCCAACCAGAAAAAGCAGAGCCAGTAGTTGAAATAGAGGAAGCAAAACAAGAACAAATTGAGGAACCATCTTCAAATGCTACGATCGATTTTGAATCAAAAGTTTATGATTATGGAGTTCTAGAACATAATGGTAATGGAGATGGAGAATTTATTTTTACTAATAATGGCACAGAAGCATTATTGATTAAAAATGCAAAAGGGAGTTGTGGCTGTACAGTTCCAACTTGGCCAAGAGAACCAATCATGCCTGGTGAAACTTCAAGAATTGGTGTAAAATACGCAACCAATAGAGTAGGGAAATTTACTAAAACAATTACCCTAACAACCAATGCTAGTAAAAAACCAGCTATTTTAACAATTAAAGGAGAGGTAACTCCACCACCAAAAGAGGCGCAAGCTCCTGAGAAAAAAAATGAAGGAGCTCCATTGGAAAATAAATAATAAAATCCAAAAAATATTACGACATTAGCACCCTTATTTTTAAGGGTGTTTTTTTATCAAATATTTTACAATGCCAAAAATTTCAAATAAAGGAATAGCAATGCCAGAATCGCCAATTAGAAAATTGGCTCCATTTGCCGAAACTGCAAAGAAATCAGGTAAAAGAATATATCATTTAAATATTGGGCAACCTGATATTAAAAGCCCTGAAGTCGCTTTAGAAGCTATTCATAATTTCTCAGATAAAGTAGTGGAATATTCTCATTCTGCAGGTTTTGAAAGCTACCGTAAAGGCTTAGCAAATTATTATCAAAACTTAGGGATTGCTATTAATAAAGATGAGGTGATTGTAACCACTGGTGGTTCTGAAGCCATTTCATTTGCTTTAAATTCGTGTTTGGATAATAGGGATGAGGTGATTATTCCTGAACCATTTTACGCAAACTATAATGGATTTGCTACTTCAGCAGGAGTAACAGTAAAACCAATTGCAACCTCAATTCATGATGGTTTTGCATTGCCTGAAATTGCAAAATTTGAAAAAATTATAACTGCTAAAACTAAAGCAATCCTTATTTGTAATCCTGGAAACCCAACAGGATATTTATATTCGAAAGAAGAATTAGAAACGCTAAAAGATATCGTTATTAAACATGATTTATTTTTAATTGCTGATGAGGTGTATCGTGAGTTTTCTTATGAAGGATATGTACATCATTCGGTATTGAATATTGAAAGGTTGGAGCAGCATGCAATCGTAATTGATTCTACTTCCAAAAGATATTCTATGTGCGGAATTAGAGTGGGTTGTATTGTGTCCAAAAACAAGGAATTAATGAGAACTGTCATGAAGTTTGCACAAGCAAGATTATCGCCCCCTACATTCGGACAAATTGCTGGTGAAGCAGCCTTAAAAACGGATGTTTCATATTTTGAACAGGTGAGTGCAGAATATGTAAGTAGGAGAGATGTGCTTGTTGAAGGGTTAAATAAAATTGAAGGGGTAATTTGTCCTAAACCTAAAGGTGCTTTTTATGCAATTGCAGAATTACCAGTTGATGATGCTGATAAGTTTGCGCAGTGGTTGTTGGAAGATTTTGAATTGGATGGAGCAACCATTATGGTGGCACCTGCGGCAGGGTTCTATGCAACTCCTAATATGGGTGTGAATCAGGTTCGTATTGCTTATGTTCTTAATAAAGAATCCTTGCAGAAATCAATTGATATTTTGGAAGCAGGACTTAAAGTTTATCCTGGGAGAACTATTTAGCATAATATTAAATTCAAAGCAATTTTTTCAATTCCAAAAATTTTCCTTTATTATAAATAGCCAAAGCTTTTCCTTTTAGCTTTTCCCCAATAAATGGGGTGTTTACAGATTTGGATTTTATATCTATTTTTTGAAATTTCCAGCCTATATCCGGGTCAAACATGGTGAGGTTGGCCGTATTGCCTTCTTCTATTTTTGCGCTTTCCAATTGTAATAGTTTCCTTGGGTTAATAGCAATCTTCTCTATTATTTCCGCCAAGCTTAAATGCGCACTTAGGTGCTTTCCAATAAGTCCAAAAGCAGTTTCTAAGCCAATAATACCAAATGCTGCATTGTTAAATTCTGTCTTCTTGTTTTCCTCATCTTCTGGAGAATGGTCGGTGCAAATCACATCTATTGTTCCATCTTTCAGTCCTTTTATTAAGGCAGTGCTATCTGTATTGCTTCTAAGTGGCGGAAGTACTTTGTAGCGGGTATCAAAGTGACTAATTTCCTCATCTGTAAGTATCAAATTGTATATGGCAACATCTGCCGAAATATTGATGCCTTGTTTTTTTGCTTTCTTAATCTTGCTTACACTATTTTTGGTGGAGATATACGATAGGTGCAGCTTGCTATCAGTGTATTTGCAAATGGAAATATCTCTATCAATCATAATTTCTTCCGCCATGGCAGGGATTCCTTTCATTCCCAGTACGGTGCTTATTTTTCCCTCATGTATTTGTCCTCCATTTGCAATGCTGCTATCGTTCGGATAGTTCATTATCAGTCCATCAAAATCCTTAGCATAGAGTAGTGCCACTTTCAACACATCATTATTCTGCACCGAATTTTTATCATCCGTAAAGGCAGGTGCGCCCGCATTTTTCATATCATACATTTCTACTATATCTTTTCCTTTCATGCCTTTGGTAAGACTTCCTGCTGCATGCACACTAACAATATTCTCCTTTCCCTTGCTGTGGATGTATTCTACTTGTGCATTGTTATCGGTTACCGGATTATTTTGTGGCATTAAAAGTACGCCCGTAAAACCTCCCTTTGCAGCCGCTCTGCAACCAGAATTAATATCTTCCTTATACTCAAAACCAGGATCCCTGAAATTGGCGTGTATATCCAGCCATCCAGGAGAAAGATGTAGATTATTGGCGGCATAAGTTTTTGCTTTTCCACCCTTTATCTTTGCTGCCACTTTTTTGATAATCCCATTTTCAATAAGTATGTCTCTTATCTTATTGTGGTGTTTTCCATTTGGGTCAATTATCTTTGCTGATTTGATAAGTATATTCATGATCTTAAAAATTTAATAAACATTATTTCCGTCAGTAAAAATAGCAGTGCTAAAGTAATACAAAGTTTCCAATAGCTTTTTCCAAACTGGATTTCTTGCACTATATTGCTGATATTCTGATTTGCATTACTATTTATTTTAATATTTTTGATGTTGTTTCTCTGCAAAATTTCTTCCACCTCTTTGTTAGAGTAAATACTGGGATCCGATTCCTTATTACTATAATTAAAGGAGAGAGTAGCAATAGTTTTACCCTCTGTAGTTAGTAAATAATTCCCAGCTTCTTTTAACTTTTCTTGTAAATACAATTTTCTATTTCCTGCAACAAATTTCTCGGCAGGAATAATGTCATAATTTTTCGATTTCATATGATAAATAGTTTCTTTATTTTCAGATGTAGGTGCATTAAAATATTGCATTTCCTCTATGCCATAATAAAGCTGTGTAGTTTTATAACTCATAAGTGCTATATTATAAAGCAGTGGTACAAAAAGCGCATGTTTTCCTAAATTGCTGCCTGCATCATTTAAGGAGGAAGTAAAGAGGTAAATATCGCCAGAAAAGTAAGTGTAATGACTAATAAAATCATCTCCTATTTCAAGGGTGAGAATACTTTGCTTGTTGGTATTGTTTTTGTCCGATATCTTGTAATGAGACGATATCATTGGTAAGTTAATCTTTTTCTCCTCTTTCGCAAAAACTCCTTCAAACACCTTATGGGGATAAGAGATTCTATTTACTTTTTGTTTTACGGTATCTTTTCTAAGATATTCATCCAAATTTAATTCAGAAGAAAGTATTTTATAGCTATCAAAATTAATATCATTACTTGGGAAGATAGCCAAGCTTCCACCGTCTTTTACAAAGCTAACAATACTTTGTACTAATCCAGAAGAAACTGTTGTTAGACCATCCAAAATAAGTAGCTGTTGATTTTTAATTTCTTCATAGTTAATTTGTCCAATGTAAACCGATTTGTAATCTATTGCATCATCCTTTTGAAAAAGAGATTGCAAGGAAAAATTAGGGCTTTGCTCATAAATATTTAGCACTTTAATTTTATCTAGTATTTCAAAGGAAAAATAAAAATTGTCGTCAAAAGAAATAGGGTAGTCTTGCAAAGAGATTTTACATTGTTTGAACCCACTTGATAGCGGGGTGAACTTGAAAGTGATGTTTTGTTTTTCACCAGGAGGAATACTAAAATTACTAATTGCTTTTTGCATATCATTCACATGTAAAAAGGCAGGCAAGTTAGTCAGTGTAACATCTGATTTATTTACCACTCTTGCCACTATCTCAATGGGTTTTCCTTGCTGAATAATAGGGCTATTTGTCCAGCAACTATCCATATACAAATTGCTCTCTGCTGTTTTGTTAAGTGGAATAATCAAAATACTTAGGTTGCTATCATTTTGATTTACATTTTCAATAGCAAAAGTGCTTTTTTGCAAGTCGGTCAGCACATACATCTGCGCATTCTCATTTTGCTTATTCAAACTCTGTTGGCGGCTGATTACCTCTGCCAAACTTTTGTAGTGGGCAGTAGTTGTAAGTTGCTGAAATCTACTGCTTATTTCTGCTTTGGTAAAAGAGCGGGAATACTTTGCTGAAAACTCATTTGTAATTAGGTAAAAATTACTTTCTGTATTATACTGATTGGCAATTTCTTCCGCTTTGTTTTTGGCAATATCTAATAGCATACCTTCCTCAGAAACGGATTCCATACTAAAGGAATTGTCAATATAAAAGAAGAGATTTTTTGCAATATCTGTTTGCTCCTGCTTTGTAGGGATGTATGGCTTTGCAAATGCCAAAACCAAAAAAGTAATCGCTAAAATTCTGCTCAATAGAATAAGTAAGTTTTTAAGGCGAGAACTAGAGCGTTTTGCTTGCTTTATTTCTTTTAGGAAACGAATGCTAGAAAAACGAACTGTTTTGTATTTCCTTAGATTTAAAAGATGAATAATAATAGGAATTGCTATTGCAAAAAGCGCTAAAAGCAGTTGTGGGTTTTGATATCTCATCAAAGTACAAAAGTACACTTTTGAGCAAAGCTGAGCTTTTTTTTAGGAAATTAATTTTCCGTCCACCATTTCTAGTTTTCGGTTTGCCATATTGGCAAGTTCATTATTGTGGGTCACTATTACAATAGTTTGTCCTGTTTTCTGGTTTAGTTTTAGTAACAGATTGTGCAAATCCTTTGCGTTTTTCGAGTCCAGATTTCCGCTTGGCTCATCTGCCAATATAATAGCAGGTGAGTTGATGAGCGCCCTAGCCACAGCCACTCTTTGCTGTTCTCCCCCAGAAAGTTCATTGGGTTTGTGGCTTAATCTCTCTTGCATCCCAAGCATTGTAAGTATTTCTGTGGCTTTTGCTTCCGCTTCTTTTTTGCTTTTTCCTGCAATATATGCTGGTAAGCATACATTTTCTAATGCAGAAAATTCAACCAATAAATTATGAAACTGAAATACAAACCCAATTTCTTTATTTCTGAAACTTGACAACTCTTTTTGGCTGAGTATATTTACTTGTTTACCATTGATAACTAATGAACCATTTTGAACATTCTCCAGTGTTCCTAATAGTTGAAGTAAAGTAGTTTTTCCACTTCCAGAGGCGCCAACAATGGAAACAAATTCTCCTTTCTTAATTTCAAAATCAAGTTCTTTTAGCACTTTTAGATTCCCGTAAGAAAAATTTATTTTATTTGCTTTAATCATTATCTAATAACTATTTTTTTCTGAGGTAAAGATAATCTAAATAATAAATAACTTTTAAGGATAAACTATTTTGTTGAGCT
>CAJWUS010000015.1 GCA_913047525.1 uncultured Flavobacteriales bacterium
AAGAGCAATTAGAGTTAAGTAAAAGAGGAGATGAAGAAGCAATGGTTTTAGATGAGGATTTTTTAAGGGCTATTGAATACGGAATGCCACCAACTGCAGGTTTGGGTATTGGCATTGATAGGTTGAGCATGATTATGACCAATAGCAACTCTATACAAGAGGTCTTATTTTTCCCACAAATGAAAGTGGAAAAAAATACAGAGTCAGAAACTACCGACTAATTATTTTGAAAAAGAA
This sequence comes from uncultured Flavobacteriales bacterium, assembly GCA_913047525.1. The sequence continues at coordinate 238 of CAJWUS010000015.1, forward strand.
TTCTAAAATAGCAGTAATTGGAGGGGGTAGTTGGGCAACCGCCATTGTTAAAATGTTAGGTGAAAATGTAGAATCTGTTTTGTGGTGGATGCGAAATAAAGATGCGATTACTCACATTCAAAAATTCGGACACAACCCAAATTATATTAGTTCGGCAGAGCTTAAAAAATCAAAGATCAAACTTTCTTCCGACATAAATGAAATTGTAAAAGTGGCAGATTGTTTAATTTTAGCAATTCCTTCTGCCTTTGTAAAAAGCACCCTAAAACAAATTAAATTTCCAATAAAAGATAAATTTATTGTTTCTGCTATAAAAGGAATTGTTCCTGAAAACAACACCATTATCGGAGAATTTTTGCATAACCAATATGAAGTAGATTTTGATAATATATGTGTTTTGACAGGACCTTGTCATGCGGAAGAAGTAGCTTTGGAACGACTTTCTTATCTTACAATTGCTTCACAAGATTTGAAAAAAGCAAATTGGTTTGCTGGAAAAATTACTTGCCGATATATAAAAACTAATGTATCAGATGATATTTACGGAACAGAATATGCGGCAGTGCTTAAAAATGTAATTGCTTTAGCAGGCGGTATTTGTCATGGTTTGGGTTATGGAGATAATTTCCAAGCGGTACTTGTTTCCAATGCCATTAGGGAAATAAAATGCTTTGTAGACACGGTTCATCCAATAGAAAGAGATATAAAAGAATCGGCATATTTAGGAGACTTACTGGTAACAGCTTACTCTCAATTTAGTAGAAACAGAACTTTTGGAGAAATGATTGGCAGGGGGTATAGCGTAAATGCCGCACAGATGCAACTCAAAATGGTAGCGGAGGGCTATTATGCAGTAAAGTGCATAGACGAAATAAATGCAAAACAAAAAATAGAAATGCCAATTACTGAGGCGGTTTACAATATTTTATACGATAAAAAATCTCCTAAAAACCAAATGCGATTATTGGCGGATAGGTTGAATTAGTAAAGCTTTACTCTTTCCAATTCTTCTTTATTTCTTATCCATTTTACTAATTATATAGCCATGACTTATTGCTAACTCCTCTAGTTTGTAATTTCCAAATTTTGAATCTAGGGGTATTTCTTTCAAAGCTTCAACACTTCCTTCTCTTATTTCTTCATCTGTTATGGGAATCATGAGCTTTCTGTATATTTCTTTATAATCTTTGAATCGCATCCTATTTTGTGGTTGAATGGAATTATCGATCCAACCCCAAGCTTGATCACTAAACCTTAAAAAATTATAAATATTGATTGATTGGTCAAAATGGGCAAAATGATCTGACATATCAATAAAGTGGCTCATTACCCCATTTGGGTGAATGACGCTCTTGAATTCAATCAATATAGAATTTAGTACAGTTTTTGGGATGTGTTCAAATGTATTGTTTGAACATATTAAGTCTATATAATTTGCCTCAAAAGGGGTGTTTCTTGCATCACCAATCCAGTTATTCAAGTTTAATTGTTGGCACATAGAACTTAACCCCTCTTGATTATCCATTGCTAATATTTTAAGCGTATTCCAGTTTTCTTCATTAATTATTGGTAAGAATTTCTTCAACTCCCCTTTTTGACGCCATTCAATAAATTTATTACAAGTAATTTTAAGGCTCTCCTTAGACATCCAATTACTTAAATCTAATGTAAAAATATTTTTCAAATCACTTAAAAATAAAGCAATTGGAACAATAGGATACCATCCTGTTCCTAACTCTAAAACAGTGCATTCTTTCAAATCTTTATCGGAGTATGTCTTAAAAAAACGCAAATGGTCGCTTGCATGAGTAATTTTATATTCAAAATATTCATCCGTTAAAGTTACCCCTTTCGTTATATTTTTCTGAAACCAGTAATTTATCTTTTCCTTCTTGGGTAAAAAAGAAATTGCTTTTTGAGCAATTGCTTTCATCTGCCATTTTGCAATCATATTTTTCTTTATTTATCTTATTTAGTAATAATTAGTTAATCGTAATAATACAAAAAATTACTGCTTTAAAATCTTCTCAGTCTTGCCCTTCCCAATCAACTTTTCCAATTCATCTTTTTTGGCTTGCCTCACTTTTTTTACTGAACCAAAATGAGCGATAAGGAGTTCTGCCGTTTTTGGACCTATTCCAGCTATTTTATCTAATGAAGTCCCAAAGCTATCTTTCCCTCTTTGCTTACGGTGGTGCGAAATGCCAAAGCGGTGGGCTTCATCTCTTAGTTGTTGTATTAGCTTTAAACTTTCAGAGCGCTTGTCCAAATAAAGCGGTACACTATCCCCTGGAAAATAGATTTCTTCCAAACGTTTGGCAATACCAATAATAGCTATCTTCCCTCTCAGCTTTAATTTTTCTAAACTTTTTACTGCCGAACTGAGTTGTCCCTTCCCCCCATCAATTACTATGAGTTCTGGCAAAGGATGTTCTTCTTCCAAAAGGCGTTTATATCGCCTATATACCACCTCTTCCATACTTGCAAAATCATCAGGGCCAACCACTGTTTTAATATTGAAATGACGATACTCTTTTTTGCTTGGGGTTGCATTTTTAAACACCACACAAGCAGCAACTGGGTTTGCGCCTTGTATATTGGAATTATCAAAACATTCAATATGTCGTGGACGTTCTAACATTCGTAAATCTTTTTGTAATTGTTCCAAAATACGCTTATTATCTTGTCGCGCCACATTATTTATTTTTCGTTTTTGATGTTCCAATTGCATATATTTTGCATTTCGCAAACTAAGGTCAATCAATTTTTTCTTATCACCAATTTTAGGGATTGTAATGCTTAGGGTTTCCCAAACATTTTCTAAAGAATGTGAGCAATAAATATCTTTTGAAGTAGAACTAACCCTTTGCCGTATCTCTACTATTGCGAGTTGTAATAATCCTTCTTCAGTTTCTTCTAATTTCTTTTTAAGCTCCATTGTATATGCCTGAACAATAGCTCCAGAATTTATTTTCATATAATTAACAAAGGCCGTATCTTCATCTGAAATAATTGTAAATACATCTACATCATTTATCTTAGGATTTACAATAGTTGATTTTGCTTGATAGTTTTTTAGAAGATCAATTTTATTTTTTACTGATTGAGCTTTTTCATATTCTAACTCTTTTGAATACTGTAGCATTGCATCTTTTAAATGTTGGATTACAGATTTTATATCTCCTTTAATAATTTGCTTTATATGTTCTGTCCCAATTTGATATTTGCTTAATGTTTGCCCTCCAATACAAGGCCCTAAACAATTCCCCATATGGTATTCCAAACAAACTTTAAATTTTTCTACTTTAATATTTTTTTCAGATAAATTATAAGTACAATTTCGTAAAGGATACAATTGATGAAAAAAATCAAGAAGGGTTTTTACTAAGCGTACAGAAGTGTAAGGTCCAAAATATTCTGATCCATCTTTTACTACATTTCGTGTTTGAAAAACCCTAGGAAATGGCTCGTTTTTAATGCAAATCCAAGGATAAGTTTTTCCATCTTTCAACATCACATTATACTTTGGCTGATGCTTTTTGATAAGATTGTTTTCCAAAAGCAAAGCGTCCATTTCAGAAGCGACAACTACATATTCTATATTAAAAATTTTACTTACAAGAATCCGTGTTTTCCCGTGTTCTTGTTTTTTAGTAAAGTAGGAACTTACTCGTTTTTTTAAGTTTTTGGCCTTTCCGATATAAAGCAAATTTTCATTTTTATCGTAAAAGCAATAAACTCCAACTTTTTGAGGAATGTTGTTTAGTAAGGCTTTTATATGCTTAGTGGTGGGCATTACCTACTTAGGACAACCACTTTTTTGAAGCGTTCGGTATTTCCATTTTCAGAGAAAACTTCCATCCAAACAATATATATTCCTGTATTTAATTGTAAGCCATCTTCTGATGTTCCATCCCAACTGTCATTCCCTTCATTTCCAATCATTTTATTGTTTAGGATGTTTTTTGCCAATCTTCCTTCATCATCAAAAACCTTTATTGAAGCCATTAAATTATTTTCATTGAAATTCCAATTGATAGAGCAGATGTCTTTATAACCATCATTATTTGGGGTAAATGATTTTGGTTCGATATTTATCTCTCCAATACTTTGTGTGATGAGCTGCTGAGAGTTTTTATAAGTAGGCGTTCCAAAGCCAACAGTACTTGCGGCTGAATGCCAGTCATTTCTATCAAAACTCAACCGTTCCAAACTTATACCATCTATACTTTCTAAAAGTGAGAAATGCATATCTTCACTATAAGCAAAAGCATCTATTATTTGGTTTAAGGATTGATGTACTATACAAATTGTTCCTTCATCATTTGAAAAAGTAGGCATGCTTTCAACTTCAATAAAGCTGTAAGGGGTCTCACAATAATATTGCGACTTTACTTTTGCTGAATCTGTAGTTAAAACTAAATAAGATTTTGGAGCAAAAAGGGTAGCTTCTTCTGTAATCGTTTTTGGATTGTCTGTAGCAATTTGATTTCCAAACTCAAAAAAATTAGCAATATTTAATTTGGAAAGATCAAAAAATGAATTTGAATTATTGTAAAGCTCTACATAATCTACTCCATTCTCTTTTGGGTTAAAAAGCACTTCATTTATTATGATTTCCTTTTCAAGGACAGAATCAGGAATGCCAAAATTTAGTGTGTTTGAAAGTAAATTTCCAGAGCAATCAATTAAGTCGTTTGTCGATATTGTATAAGTAGTATTCTCTAAAAAGTTAAAATTGAATGACAAAATGGAAGCATTAAAAAATGGGGAAATAGGGCTGCTTTTTATTGGAGCATTTCCATTAACATTAAAAGATGAATGAGCCCTTAAAATCAGACTGTCCAAATTTTTATTAAAATGAATTTGAACTTTATTACTGTCAACAATAAACGCTTTTGTAATTCTGAAATAAGCAGAATATACGCTTTGTCCAAAAACTGAATTTTGTTTTCCAGGTGTTCCCCCAATATTGGCAATTGATGCCCTCCAATTATTATTCCTTTCACAAAATAGGTTGGGGTTTACCTGCTCAATACTCCAGCCCCCTTCATTTTTATTATCATCATTGTACCATTTATCCGTATAAGAAATTGTATTTATCACTTTTCCATTATTATCTTTTAAGTTCAAGTCTGCACCTCTATTTGTAAGAGAAATAGATGAAAAACCAATTTTTGAAATATTGTTTGAAAAACTATCTATCACCTCATCCTTTATCAAAATAACAAAACTATCTGGCTCAATTATTGATAAAGGAAATTGCTTTTCAGTTGTTCCAATTGTAATAGTCCAATCTGTTAAATCAATTATAGTATTTGTCCTATTATAAAGCTCAATGTATTCTACATCTGGTAAGCCTATGGATGGCGTGGGATCAACAAAAATTTCATTTATTACGACATCATTAAATTGAGGGATAAAATAACTAAGGTTAATGGAAAAAGGAAGCATGCTATTTTGTGCTAAATCCTGAACATTATTGATATCAAGCTGATAAGTTGTGAGATTGACAAAAGGGTTTGCAAAAAATAATTCAACAGTATTTGGAGTATTTAATGTTATATTAGAAGGGCTCCCAAGACCATTACTAAGCATATAGTTTGCAGGATTAACGGCAGTAATAGAATCGATAGGTTCAGAAAAAGCTACTAATACAGATGAAGTGGAGTTTATTTGAGTAGTTGTAACTTCTGGTTTTATGCTGTCAACTAAAAAAATTCCACTTACATTAAAATTATCAAACCAAAATAAATCGGATCGTGTTGAGGTATATTTACAATAAATACCAAAAAAAGATGAAGTATTTACAGTGGTGTCAAAAGCAGTTCCTTGCAGGATATATTGATTTGAAGTATCAACAAATAATTCCCAATACCCAATACTATCTCGACTTACTTTAATTTTCAAATCTGGATTTGTTGCCGATAACCCATCAACTCCATCAATAATTTTTGTACTTGAAGTTCCGTTTTGTACATATAAACTCACATCATCAATCATTCCGCTTTCCCCTCCAATACGAATATACATCCCATTTAATGAGGAGGTAATATCATCATTATTAGAAACGATATATACTTTTGAATAGTTTGAAGTTGATGGAGCAAAATCCATTTTCACTTCAAATTCCCAAATCCCATTTATAATTGCTTGGCTTGCAGTGCTTAAATATGAGCTGTTTGTAATGCTATCATTTAGATGCAATTTTGAAAGAGAGTCCACTTCAAAATTTCCAGCATCACCAATCCACATAGGATTATTTGTAAAATCTCCATCAGAGAAAGTATCTGTAAATTGAGCAAAACTTACTAAGGATTGACTAAACAATATAAAAATAAAAAAGCGCTTTTTCATAGTCCGTAAATATACTACTTTTGCATTGTTAAAAAAGAAAGACTCGTATTTTGAGTCTTCCATATAACTTTTAGAAATATAGTTTTACATATGAAATTAGCAATTGTAGGCGTAACAGGGATGGTCGGCAGGGAGATGCTAGAAGTTCTTGCCGAAAGAAATTTTCCTATAACAGAATTAATCCCAGTGGCTTCTGAAAAATCCTGCGGGAAACAGATAAATTATTTGGGGAAAAGTTATGAAGTTATATCCCTTTTGGAGTTATTAAACACAGAAGTTGATTTAGCACTTTTTTCAGCTGGAGCGAATGTTTCTAAAATATGGGCGCCAAAACTAGCAGAAAAAGGAATAAAAGTAATTGATAATTCTTCATACTGGAGAATGTGCTCAAATCATAAATTGATCGTTCCTGAGATTAATGGAAGTGAGTTATCAAAAGAAGATAAGATTATTGCAAATCCAAATTGCTCAACAATTCAGTTGGTAATGGCGCTTGCCCCACTTCACAAAAAGTTTGGAGTAAAAAGAGTCGTAGTTTCCACTTATCAATCCATTACAGGAACAGGGAAAAAAGCAGTTGAACAATTAGAAAATGAAGAAAAAAGAACAGATGGGGAGATGGTATACCCTCACACAATATATCAAAACATTCTACCGCATTGTGATGATTTTACAGAAAACGGCTATACTAAAGAGGAAATGAAACTTACTAATGAGACTAAGAAAATTTTAGATGAGAATATTGATGTTGTTGCAACAGCAGTTAGAGTTCCTGTTGTGGTTGGTCATTCAGAAAGTGTAAATATTACTTTTGAAAATGAATTTGATTTGAATGAAGCGAGGCTTGCATTAAATCATATGGAGGGTGTAGTTGTAATGGATAATCCAACAAAAAATGAATACCCAATGCCAATAAATTCGTATAAAAAAGATGAGGTTTTTGTGGGCAGAATAAGAATAGATTTCACACAAGAAAAAACACTTAATATGTGGATTGTTGCCGATAATTTGAGAAAAGGGGCTGCAACTAATACTGTTCAGATTGCAGAGTATTTAATTAATAACAATTTAGTGTAAATGATTATTAGTCATAAATATAAATACTTATTTATAGGATTACCATTTTCTGCATCATCTGCAATTACAAAGGAGTTGCATGCCAAATATGATGGAAAACCTTTTTTAAGGAAACATTCATTGTATCATGAATTTGAGAAAGTTGCAACAAAAGAGGAGTTAGATTATTTTGTATTTGCAGTTTTAAGAAATCCAATGGAAATCGTAGTAACTGTTTATGAGAAAATGAAGACAAATGCAAAAGGAAATTTTACAAATCCTGATCTTTTTGTCGAAAATGAAGGACACATCACAAAAAAGCAGAGAGTAAGATTTAATTTTATAAAAGAGAATAATGCTTCTTTCCAGGAATATTTTATAAAATTTTATCACAAACCATATGATAATACATCAAGTGTTACGATTGATAAATGTGATTATGTAATACGATATGAAAATATAGCAAATGATTACATAACTGCACTTGAAAAAGTAGGGGTTTTAAATCCTACCCCTCTATCAATTGCCAACAAAACACAAGGGAAAAGAAAAAATTTATCTGACTATTATACAGATGAGATTAAAGAACGGGCAACGTATATTTTCGGCCCCTTTTTAAATAAATATGATTATAGATTTCCTGAAGAATGGGGGAGTGTAAAAATACCATTAACTAGCAAATACTTATTTGTTATTATGGGGGTATTTAGAAAAATTAATGAGTGTATTAAAAAACATTCTAAAAGAAAAAGTATTTCTGGATCTATCTACGGCGAAATTCAAAGGGGTAATACCCCCTAGTAATCTATCAGCTGAATGTCTTTCTGTAAAGAAGAAGGATCATAAAAATACCAATAAAAATTCCTGCATCTGCAAGGTTAAAAACAGGGCGAAAAAAGATAAAATGATTCCCACCCCAAAAAGGGAACCAGTTAGGATAATGACTATTTATTAGCGGGAAATAAAACATATCTACTACTTTACCATGCAGTAAAGATGAATAACCTCCCGTATCAGGAAAAAAAGTAGCAATACTATTATAACTATCGTTAAAAATTACACCATAAAATATGCTGTCAACAATATTTCCAATAGCACCTCCGATAATTAGTCCGAGCGCAATTAAAGCGCCAATAGAAAGTTGAGGTTTTATTATCGATTTAATATAATAAATACCAACAATCACAACTATAATCCTGAAAACAGTAAGTAATGTTTTCCCCAATTCTCCGCCAAACTCCATACCAAAAGCCATGCCATTATTCTCAGCAAAGTGAATGATAAACCAATCAAAAATTTGATATTCCTGACCTAAAAACATATGGGTTTTTACCCAAAATTTCAAGATTTGATCAAAAACAAGAAGAATAAAAGATGTTAAAAGAATTTTTCTCAAAAGAAATTATTGCATTTTCTTGGCTTCAATGCTTAAGGTAGCGTGGGGAACCAATTTTAAGCGATCTTTAGAAATCAGTTTTCCGGTAACTCTGCATACACCATAGGATTTATTCTGAATTCGAATAAGTGCGTTTTTCAAATTATTAATAAATTTTTCCTGTCGCATAGCAAGTTTCATATTTTCTTCTTTTGAAAGCGTGGTTGATCCTTCCTCAAAGGCCTTAAAAGTAGGAGAGGTGTCTTCCGTTCCATTATCCGCATCATTTGCATAAGCACTTTTCAAAAGAGATAAATCTTCTTTAGCTCTTTCAATTTTTTCAATAATTATGCGCTTAAATTCTTTAAGTTCTGTATTGGTGTAAGCGTTTTTATTAGCCATGATTCCTAATTTTAATTATTTTAACACTTGCAGTTAAGGTGTCAATTAAATCTATTGTTTCTCCTTCAAAACTACCATCTTTAGTAAAGCTAAGTGCTTTTGCTAAAGTTTCTTTACAAATGTACTCTAAATTATTATTAATTGCATTTGTTATTGCTTGATTTTTTTCTACTTCAATATGGATCATATCGGTAACTTCAAAATTCTTTTCTTTTCTTAAATTTTGCAACCTATTTACAAACTCTCGAGCCAAGCCTTCATCTTTCAGATTTTGAGAAATAGTAGTATCAAGCGCTACCGTCACTCCATTACTACTACTTACAATATATCCAGGAACATCAGCAGAAGTAATTTCAACATCTGTTAAATTAATAGTAATTGTATCATTAATTTTATAACTTCCGCCTCTTTCAATTTCCTTAATATCTTCATTTGTAAATTGAGCAATAGCCCCAGAAATCAACTTCATGTCTTTCCCAAACTTTGGGCCAAGTGTTTTAAAATTAGGTTTTATTTGCTTAGTTAATATCCCAGAATCTACTGTTAAATATTCAATTTCCTTTACATTAATTTCACTTAAGATTATCTTTTCAACTCCTTTAATGGAAATTTCCATTTTAGTACTTACAATAGGCACCATTATTTTTTGAAGTGGTTGCCTTACTCTAATTTGTTCCTTTTTCCTCAATGATAGGGCAAGAGAGGTAATGTTTTGTGCCAATTGCATTTTTTCCTCTAAATCAATATCAATAACTGCACTGTTTATACTTGGAAAATCAGCTAGATGAACAGATTCCACCCCGATTTTTTTACAAACAGAGTTCAAATCCTGGAACAAATTATCCATAAAAAATGGTGCAATAGGAGAAGAAATAATTGCTACTTTTTCTAAACACTCATAAAGAGTTTGATATGCTGAAATCTTAGCCTTATTATACTCCCCTTTCCAAAAGCGTCTCCTGCTTAAACGAACATACCAGTTACTTAATTTATAAATCACAAAATCTTGAATTAAGCGTGCCGAACGAGTAGGTTCATAATTTTCATAATTCCCCTCAACCTCCTTAATTAAGGTATTTAGTTCTGAAAGAATCCATCTGTCAAGCTCATCTCTTTCTGCTAGTACAATTCCATCTTCAGAAAAAGAAAAGCTATCTATATTGGCGTAAAGTGCGAAAAAAGAATAAGTGTTATAGAGCGTTCCAAAGAATTTTCTTTGAACTTCTCCAATTCTGCTTTCGTCAAATTTTAGATTATCCCAGGATTGCGCATTAGAAATCATATACCACCTTGCGGCATCAGCCCCATATTTGTCAATTATTTGAAAAGGATCAGCCGCATTTCCTAATCGCTTAGACATTTTGTTTCCGTTTTTGTCCAAGACCAAACCGTTTGAAATTACATTTTTATAGGCAACAGAATCAAACAACATAGTTGAAATTGCATGCAATGTGAAGAACCATCCTCTTGTCTGGTCAACTCCTTCCGCAATAAAATCAGCAGGATAATTTTGTTCAAAAACATCTTTATTTTCAAATGGATAATGCAATTGTGCATAAGGCATTGCTCCAGAATCAAACCAAACATCAATCAAATCTAATTCTCTTGTCATTGGGGCTCCATCTTCAGAAACTAAAATAATATCATCAACATAAGGCCTATGTAAATCAAAAGTAGTGTAGTTCTCTTCTGAGAAATCACCTACCTTAAATTCGGCTAAAGGGTTAGTCTTCATTATTCCTGCTGCAATTGATTTTCCAATTTCAGTTTTCAATTCCTCTATCGAGCTAATGCAGATTTCTGATTCTCCATCTTCAGTTCTCCAAATTGGAATCGGAATTCCCCAAAAACGAGAACGCGATAAATTCCAATCCACCAAGTTTTCAAGCCAGTTTCCAAACCTCCCTTCACCAGTTGATTTAGGTTTCCAATTAATGGTATTGTTGAGTTCCATCATTCTTGTTTTGTAGTCGGTAGTTTTCACAAACCAACTGTCCATAGGATAGTATAAAATAGGCTTATCGGTACGCCAACAATGAGGATATGAGTGCTCATATTTTTCTGCTTTAAAGCAAAGGTTATTTTCTTTTAATTTGATTACAATCTGGACATCAACAGAGAGTTTTGGTTTTTCTTCTCCTTCCGCATAGTATTCATCTTTCACATACATACCCGCAAAATCAGTTACTTCATCAACAAATTTTCCTTGTCTATTTACTAGAGTTAAACTCCCAATTCCATTTTGTTTTGCCAGTCGATTATCATCTGCACCAAAGCTTGGCGCTAAATGCACAATTCCAGTTCCATCTTCAATGGTTACAAAATCACCCAATAATACTCTAAAAGCATCTCCATCTTCAGGTTGTGCGTAAGCTAACAGTTGCTCATACCTTAACCCTTCTAAGCTATCTCCTTTAAATTCTGAAATGAATTTGTAAGGAAGGTTTTTATTGCCAGTTTCATAGCCTTCAAATTTTAGATCTTCATTTTCAGGAGTAAAATATTTTGAAGCTAACTTCTTTGCAACAACAACAGCAATTGCTTTTCCGGTATATTGATTTAGTGTTTCTACTAATAAATAATCTATTTTTTCACCAACAGCCAGTGCGGTATTAGAAGGTAATGTCCAAGGGGTAGTTGTCCAAGCTAGAAAATAAATATCATGATTTGTACTCCCAAATAAGGAATTAGATTTTTCATCTTTAATTACTTTAAACAGAGCAATTGCAGAAGTATCCTTTACATCACGATAACATCCTGGTTGATTGAGTTCATGTGTGCTTAGTCCTGTTCCTGCTTTTGGTGAAAAAGGCTGAACGGTATATCCTTTGTAGAGCAATTCTTTTTTGTGCATTTTCCCCAAAAGCCACCAAACGCTTTCAATGTATTTATTTTCATAGGTTAAATAAGGGTTTTGCATATCTACCCAATAGCCCATTTCTTCAGTAATATCCTCCCAACTCCCTTTGTATTTCATTACATTGGTTCGGCAAGCTTTATTATAATCTTCAATGGATATTGTTGACCCAATATCTTCTTTTGTAATTTCTAATTCTTTTTCAACCCCAAGTTCTACAGGAAGTCCATGTGTATCCCATCCTGCTTTTCGGTTTACCTGAAATCCTTGTAGAGTTTTGTAGCGACAAAATAAATCTTTAATCGTACGCGCAATGACATGATGAATCCCAGGCATTCCGTTTGCAGAAGGGGGTCCTTCATAAAAAGTAAATGTAGGATTTCCTTTTCTACTTTCAATACTCTTTTCAAATACTGAAGCACTCCTCCAATTTCCTAAAACTTTCTTATGAATATTAGGTAAACTTAACTGTTTGTATTGCTTGAACTTACTCATTTAACCATTTAAATATAATGTGTGCAAATATAGTTTTTGCATTTTAGAATTTAAACTATCCTACATAATAAGACAAAATATTTTTCACTTGATTGCGATATGATCCCCCAAAAAGATTTACATGTACCAAAAGAGGATACAAATTACAAATTTGTATTCTTTCTTCCCATCCATTTTCAAGCGGATGGCTCTCATTGTAAGCAAAATAAAAATCAGAATTGAACCCACCAAAAAGCTTGCTCATTGCAATGTCCATTTCCCTATTCCCATAATATATTGCAGGGTCAATTAGCATAGGAGTATCTCCGTTTTTGGCTAAAAAATTTCCACTCCACAAATCACCATGCAATAAAGCGGGCCTTTCATTAGGGAAAAGATTTGGAAGCTTTTGAAATAATTTATCAAAATCGGATAAAAGAGTTCCTGAGAAATTCCCAATAGATAGCTGTGCTTGCAATCTGTTTTGAATAAAAAATTCAGTCCAATTTTTGTTTTGCGTATTGTCTAGGTGTAAGGAACCAATATAATTATCAAAATCCAGTCCAAATTTTGAATGTGTTTGTTTATGCATTAAAGCTAATTTTTGCCCAAAAACTTCCCAAAAAGCATTATTAGGATTAGAAGGAGGAATAAATTCAAGAATCAAAAAATCATCATCAAAACAAAGTACATTAGGGATGCGTATCGTATTTGTATCTTTCAACACTTTTAATCCATGATATTCAGATTGGAACATATTTGCTTTAGAATTTGTATTCCATTTTACAAAGAAATCCCCTTTATTGGTATTGATTTTGATGGCATTATTAATGCATCCGCCAACTATTGAGGATTCTCCATTAACAGTAATAGTCGTATTTAAGGCATCACCAAGCTGTGTAATTATACTTCTTTTAATTTCTGACGGAATCATTGCTCAAAAGTAATGAATTTACTTTAAATTTGCTTGCTGTTTTTGGGGGGTATAGCTCAGTTGGCTAGAGTGCTTGCATGGCATGCAAGAAGTCGTGGGTTCGAATCCCACTATCTCCACCAAAAAAAAATAATAATGTCAAAAGCAATGCATGAAGATTTATTACTTTTTAACTCCATAGTAGATGAACTACTATTTCAGGAGAAGGAAAATCCAGTACCCGATCCTGTTAAAGCCAAGGAATTGTATGAAAAAATAGATCTGTCTCTTCCAGAGAATCCAACCATTACTTCAGAATTTTCAAAAGCGCTAAAGGATTTGGTTTTAAAAACACCAAAAACGGCAAGCAATAGATTTTTTAATCAACTTTGGGGTGGGAGAAATAGTAAGGCGGTATTGGGAGATTTGTTAGCTGTAATGCTTAATACAAGTATGTATACATATAAAGTTTCAGGCCCTCAAACTGCTGTTGAATCAGAAATAATAGAGAAAATATGCAAGATGATTGGTTATAGTAATCATTCTGGAGGCACCTTCCCAACTGGCGGATCCATGAGCAATTTTATGGCTTTAATTATGGCCAGAGATAAAAAAGATTTAGAAATTCGAAATAGCGGAGTTATTAAAACAATGGTAGCTTATACCTCTTTTGAGTCACACTATTCAAATGCTAAAAATGCCTCTTTTGCAGGAATTGGGAGAGAGAATTTACGATATATTCCAACCAATAACAAGGGAGAAATGATTCCTGAAAAACTGGAAGGATGTATAAAAAAAGATATCCAAAAAGGACTTATTCCTTTTTATGTAAATGCAACAGCAGGAACAACTGTTTTGGGCGCTTTTGACTCTGTAAAAGAGCTAAGTAATATTTGTAAAAGATACGAGCTTTGGTTGCATGTAGATGGAGCTTATCAAGGAGCAGTTGTTTTTAGCCCAAAGTACAAAAGCTTATTAGAAGGTATTGAACATTCGGATTCTTTCAGTTTTAATGCTCACAAAATGTTGGGGACACCGCTTACTTGTTCGCTTCTGCTTGTAAATGAAAAACAAAACCTATTCAACTCATTTAATAATGAGGCAGATTATTTGTATCAAACCCATTCGGATAATTATAATTTAGGAAAGACCTCTTTCCAATGTGGCAGAAGAAATGATGCACTTAAATTTTGGACGCTCTGGAAGGCAGTCGGAACAAAAGGATTATCTAACATTGTTGAGTATCTTTTCGAAACCTCAAAAATAGCAAGAAATTATGTAAGAAATAATCCAAATTACACCCTTTATAATGACGACCATTCTTTGTCGATCTGCTTTAACTACAAAGAATTTGAAGCCAAAGAGTTGTGCACAAAACTATATTATGCTAAGAAACTTTTAGTAGCATACGGATCGTTTAAAGGGGAAGAGTTTGTTCGATTTGTCACCATAAATGCTGAAAATAAAGAAACAGACATATTGAATTTCTTTAAAATTTTAGAAGAATTTGTAGAAGAAAATAAGCTTAGTTTGCAAAAGAGGACAATTCTAAAAGTTTCTTAAAAGCTCAAAAAATACTTTTACCGAATTATATTGATGAAGCCAGAATCTTGGTATTTCCATCCCTCAAAATCCTTGAAATAAATTTCATACACATAAGTCCCCATTGGCAACTCTTTGCCGCTTTCTCTATGTTTCCCATCCCAACCTTTATCACAATTTAATTCGTTAATATTGTTGGTTGAGAAAATTAATTTGCCAATTCGGTTATACACATTGAAAGTGAAAGTTTCTTCTCTAATAGCATGGTAGCTAATACAGAATTTATCATTTATTCCATCCAAATCAGGTGTGAAAGAATTTGGAATATAAAGCCAATATTCATCTTTTACCCAAAGCTGATTAAAGGTCGTATCCTTGCAATTATTGACATCCGTAACAATCAAAGTTATTTGGTATAAGCCAACTGAATCTGCATAGAGATGATAAGGATTGTGAATCAAACTATCAGAAGAATTGTCGCCAAAATTCCATAACCAGTTTACAGTTGCAAAAGTATCTGCAATAAAATGCGCTTGTGGATGAAGAATAGAAAGTCTATCATCAGGACTTATTCTAAAATGAGCTATTGGAGGGGTAGTTTCTACTACATAAGCAGAACCAGAAGTTACCCCTATTCCAGTTGCATCTGCATAAGATAAAAGTGTATATTCTCCAGCTTTTCTAGTATAAATAATGTAGGGGTCATCAGTAGTTGTAATTGAAGGCTGAGCCACTCCATCAATTTCATATACAAAAGTAAAGGGCGCAATTCCACTAAAATCAACTAACACCTCTGCTAAATCATTTTCATTTGTGCAAATGGTATCTCCTCCACCGATAAAAGATAAGATTGTTGGCTTTAAGATCGTGTGTAAGCGAATAGTATCTGGATAATTAGCATAAAATGTTACTTGCTCCGTAGAAGTGTTTGGCAAAATAGAGTTGCTATCAGCCTCCCAATGGCTGAAATAGTAAAGCGGATCAATCGTTGGAGCTAAAGAAATGGTATCTCCTAACACATAAGTTTCTGTAGAAGGAAAGGCATTTAAAATTGTTCCGTCAGCATCAATCTCTGTAGAGGTCCCCATTGGAATAACCTGATAAACAACGTCTTTATATTCCACAGGAGGAATGAAGTGAGCCGTAACAGTAACATCTCCCAACAAACTTAAAGCCAAGGTGTCCACTAAAGAATCATATACATAGGTGTTGATAGGATCTACTTCCCAGTAATAGAAAG
>CAJWUS010000016.1 GCA_913047525.1 uncultured Flavobacteriales bacterium
AGAAGTCCTAAAATACAAATTATCTTTTTCATCTATATTTAATAAATTACCTCTATTGTACCTTGCCTTACAAAAGAGCTATTGTCTTGCCCTGTTATTGTTATGTTGTAATAATAAGTTCCATGTATCACCTCTTTTCCTTCATATTTTCCATCCCAATATTTTTCAATGGAATTACTTCTAAAAAGAACTTCTCCCCAACGATTATACACATCCATCTGAAAGGATTTGATAAACTTGCCTTTTATCACAAACAAATCATTGTGTTCATCTCTATTAGGAGTAAAAGCAGTTGGAACAAAAAGTTCAGTTTTGGGTAGCAAAGTTATAAAAACTAATTCGGAAACATCCGTGCAGCCATTGGAATCTTCTACCCACACATAATAAGCATCTTCCTGACTTACTTCTATTTGCTGGCTTATTCCTAATAAAGAATCCTCATTATTGAACCAATTATAAAGGGCATAGTTAGCTGTGCTTAGGATGAGGGTTTGCCCAATATAAATACTTGTATCTCCAGTGGTGATTACTGCATTTGGCATGGTATATATTTGCACTTGTGCCAATCCTGAAATAGTTGCAAGACAGCCATTTAAATCACTTACTTGGGTGATTGAATAATCTCCAGTTTGCAATGTGCTTAAACTAAAATTATTTAATGATATTGAATTTATCGCAAAAGTATCTACTCCATCTGTGTAGTTTAAATCCCATGGGGGTAACCCATTATAATTAAAGGAAATATTTACCATTGTTCCATCATCACAAACACTCCCACCTCCAGAAATATTTACTGTTGGTGGTTCATCTTCCGTAATAGTGATAGAATCTATTGCCAAACAGCCAGTTCCATCATCAATGGTTAAATGATAATACCCTTGCCCAACAGAGATAGAGGAATTGGTATTTCCATTGTTCCAGGTGTATGTATAATTTCCAGTACCTCCGGTTACAATTGGATTAATTAGAGTGGTGGTATTGCAAGCAATAGTATAATCCATTCCCAATTCAAAAGCGGGAGGAGGTTTGGAAAAAACAGTTAGTGTATCAGAATAAATAGCGCATCCCACTGAAGTAGCCGCTACCCAATATTGGCCTGGACCAACCGTAATAAAAGAATCGGTACCAATAACGGTATTGCTACTATCATACCACTGATAAGTTGCGCCTTGCCCTCCATCTGCAAGAAGGATAATACTAGCATTACATGGTATTTCCATATAAGAGGAATCGATACTCATATTGTCTGCAATGTCTAAGGTTGGGGAAGAAAAACTTCCGGCTTCCAGCCAAACATAGGAACTCAAGCCCTGATCGGAACCATCTGCAATTGCAAGTCGAATATGATAGCTTTGTCCGCATTGCACTGCAGCCAAAGCCGTTAGCACAGTAGTGTATCCATCCGCATCATTAATAAAAGAAAGAGATGAATTATCCACAAAATATTGCGCATTCAATGGAGTAATAACGCCATTTTGCCCATTATGAACAGATGAAATAGTAATAGGTAGTGGAGGGTTAGAATTAGGAACAATAGCTAGATTGACAGAACCATTTGGATGTATTGGTGGAGATGAATATGGTCCTGTAATACCTGGACCAGAAAGAAAAAATCCAAAAACATCATTGTATTGAGTGTTTTCAAAAGTATGGTATTCTTGAGAACCAAAAACATATCGGAACTTTACCGTATCGGAAGTTGGTATAAAATCAAACTCTAGTATTGCTACATCATTGATGGAAGAAACTACAAAAGTTTGCCCAATAAGTGGTGGAACGGAATTGGCAACCGCAAGCAAATCTGGATCGGTTACTGTATTGGGAGGATTAGCGCCAAAACCAGTAAAGTTAGGATCTAATAAATCGATATCGCCAGTAGCCATTACAATACCACTATCTAAACCAAGATTGGTGTTAATGGAATTGAAAAAGCCAATTTGCATACTATCTCCTTGATAGAAATGATTGGATGCCACCACTCCGCCACCCAATAAAATATTATCTACAAGCCATGTTGGAGAATCGAAAGGAGCGGTTTTATCAATAGTAATTTGCGCATAAGCAATCTGAAAAAATAGTAACAATGCAAGCAATATTTGGCATCTCTTTTTCACAGCTACAAAATTAACAATAAAGCAGATAAAATACTATAAAAAATAATTCTATATTTTTTTTCTTATGTGCTCATTTATTAACAAATTGTTGAGCACTATACATTCTTTGGTAAATTCCTTTTTGCTCCATCAAATAATGATGGCTGCCTTGCTCTATAATCTTACCGTCCTGGAAAAGTAAAATTTTATCGGCATTTCTTATTGTGGAAAGGCGGTGAGCAATGATAATAAGGGTACGATTGACGGCTAATTTTTCTAATGCGTTTTGTAATAACTGTTCTGTTTCTGTGTCGATTGAGGAAGTTGCTTCATCTAAAATTAAAATTTTTGGATTTCGAACATACACCCTCAAAAAAGCAATTAATTGCCTTTGTCCAGTAGAAAGTGTAATCCCTCTTTCTCCAACAGAATAATTATAACCCCCGGGCAAAGAATTAATAAAATCATGGATTCCAATTTGCTTGGCAGCATCTTCTACCCTTTGAATACTTATGTGTTCATCGTAAAGGGTGATATTATTAAAAATGGAATCGGAAAACAAAAATACTTCTTGCTGAACGAAAGCAATTTGCTTTCTCAATGAGGTCAGCTTTACATCTTCAATGGAATATCCGTCAATATTTATACTTCCTTTTTGTATATCGTAAAAACGATTGAGTACATTGGTAACAGAAGTTTTGCCAGCACCCGTTTCACCAACAACTGACAGGGTTTTTCCCGCCTCAATATCAAAATTGATATCCTTTAAAACCCATTGATCTCTATTGTAAGCAAAAAACACACCTCGAAAACTAATGTCTCCTTTTATATTTTCCAAAACCAAATCGCCATTATCTTGAATTTTCTGGTCAGTATCCAATATTTTAAAAACCCTATCTGAACCCACAATACCCATTTGCAAAATATTGAACCTATCTGCCAATTGACGAATAGGACGAAAAAGCATGTGGATATACAAAATAAAAGCTACCAATTCCCCAAAAGTAACCTCTTGCTCATATAGAATAGCGCTACCTCCCCACCAAATAATGAGTCCAATAGAAGAAGCCGATAAAATCTCCACCACTGGAAAAAAGATTGAATAATATAAAATAGAACGCAAATGCGCATCTTGATGTGCTTTGTTAATCTTTTTGAATTTTTGATATTCTGCGTGTTCTCGAACAAAAATTTGAACGATATTCATGCCCACAATATGCTCTTGAATAAAGGCATTCATAACAGAAACTTGCGTGCGTACCTGCTGAAAGGCAGACTTAATGGAACGCTTGAACCAAGAAGTTGCAATAAGGAGTAAGGGAATGGAAGCCAAAGAAACAATAGTAAGTTTTACATCCGTATAAAACATAACAGCAAGTACCGCTACAATTTTTAAAAGTTCAGCAATAATGATAAGCAGTCCTTCCGAAAAGATAGCGGCAATGGTTTCAATATCAGAAATGGTACGAGTAACCACTGTGCCAATAGGAGTTTTATCAAAAAAACTAAGTTTCAGGCTTACAATATGCTTGTATATTTTACCTCTTAAATCCTGAATAACATGTTGCCCAATCCAAGCGGCATAGTAGATATAATAAAACTGAACAATGGCTTCAATCGCTAAGATAGCAATCATTAAAATGGTGACTTGGAACAACATTTCCAAATTGGGAATGAGTATATACTCATCCAGTGCATAGTTGATAAGTAAAGGGCGCAATGGCGCCAGAAAAGCCAACAAAATAGCAAAGGTAGCAGTAAGCCACATCTGTGATTTGTAGGGTTCAGAAAAACCCATCACCCTTTTTAGCAAGCTATAATCTAATATCTCTCCTGTTTTGGACATAAATTGGGTTGTGATTTACAGTTATTAGTTTTTAATTGTTTCATTGTCAAATTAACGAATTGTTACATTATCTTTTCAAAATATTCAATATTAGTTAGGAAAAGAGCATGTGCTGGAACAGAAACGCCTGACTGAGATCTATCTTTCTTCTCGATTATTTCTTTTACTTTATCTTTAGTTATTTTACCTTCTCCTACTTCTAGCAAAGTCCCTACAATAGCACGAACCATATTGCGCAAGAATCTATCGGATTTTATGGAAAAAATTAAGTTATCGTCTTTCTTTTCCCAATTGGCCAATATCAAATCACAATCATTGGTGTGGGTTTGGGTATGTAGTTTGGAAAAGGAAGTGAAATCTTGTTTTCCTAAAAGATGTTTGCAAGCCAAATTCATGGCATCTACATCCAAACTTTTATAATGAAAATAAACATTACTATTAAATGGGCTTTTTTTATTGGTAATGTAATATTTATAAGTCCGACTGATGGCATCAAAACGGCAATGGGCATCTTCATTTACTTTAAAGATATTGAGTATTGCAATATCGATTGGTAGAAAACCATTGAGTTTTGTAATGAGTAGAGGAATTTCAACTTCTATCTCTACATCAAAATGGGCAAACATTTGCCTGGCGTGAACGCCAGAATCTGTGCGCCCAGCCCCAACTACTGAAATGGCATTATTCAAAATAGTGGAAAGTGCCTTATTCAGCTCGGCTTGAACAGTATTGGCATTTGGCTGTATTTGCCAGCCATGGTAATTACTACCATTGTAAGATAATTCAATAAAAAAACGCATTAGGCAAAGATAAAAGATAGATGTTAGGTTTTAGTAGTTAGATGTTAGATTTTGATTTTTAGTTGTTGGTTGTAATCAGTCAAATCAAAGCGGACTGTCTAGTTTAAAAAGTTAGTATATGGTTTTTATTAATTTTAACCCTTTAAATCTAATAAAAATGAAAGAAAAAGTAAATGCAATACAATTAAGATAAAAAGCAATATGAAGCATCAGTATATTTGAAACAAGGATATTACAACTATTATTACGCTTTGAATGATTCTACTACAAATTGTGTGGATGTAAGTTATATAGAGGGGACACATTATCAAACGCGAAATGATTATTATATACACGTATACCACTGAGCAGTTGGCGATAGGCACGATAGTTTCGTAGGTTTTTTGAAAACCTCTAGTAAGGAGCTGTTTTAATTATCTCAGTCAATAACTAACTTACTCTTTGAGGTGTAGTTTCTAGTTTTAACAACTAACAAATATATACCTTTCGTTAAGTTTCCCCTCTCAATTGTAATAGTGTTATCTTTGGTATAGTAATTCAGACCTTTTACTTTTTTTCCTGTAGAATCAAAAAGAGACAAATCTAGTAATTCATCCTTTTTATTTAATAATCTGATAGTTGTATTTTGTGAAAAAGGATTAGGATATACCATTAGGTTACTACTTAATTGCTCATTAATTCCTGAAATTACATTTGTTACAGTAAAAATTAATGAGGTGTCAACACAACCATTTGCATCTGTAACAATAACATAATAATTCCCATTCTGAGTTGGAGTATAAGTAGCATTTGTTCCTACTAAAATATTAGCAAAAAGCCATTGGTAAGTATAATTAGGTGTCCCGCCCATTGCATTTGCTTCTAAATCAAAAATTGCTTGAGTTATATTAGATGAAATAGCAGTTGGTTCATTAATAATAAAATTTTGTGCACCTACATTTCCTACAGCATCAGTTACTGTTACTGTGTAAGTGCCAGCAGACAAAGCATTCGGATTTACTCCACTCCAATTAATAACATAAGGAGCAACCCCCCCCTGAACACAAATAGTTGCTGTCCCACTACTATCTCCATTACATAATAGTACATCAGTAGTGATTACTTGTACATTTGGAGATCCAGGTTCTGTTGAATTAAAACTACCTGCTTCAAAAAAAACTCCAGAATCATATACACCATCTGATCCATCTGCTATAGCTAATTTGATATGGTAAGTTTCACAAGGGATAACACTAACTTGAGCTGTAAACACATCAGTAAAACCATTAAAAGCACTTACAATACTTAAACTGTCATTATTGTAATATTGACTATTTGTTAAATTGTTAACTGTACTTACGGTAATGGGTAAAGTAGGTGATAGGTTTGGAATATTTGCAATATTTATAGCTCCATTAGGAAAATTTATTGGTGATGAATATGGGCCTGTAATTCCTGGTCCTGAGACTAAGAATGCAAAAACATCATTGTATTGGGTATTTACAAAAGTGAGATATTCTTCCGATGCAAATACATATTTAAATTTTACTGTATCTGATGATGGTACAAAATCAAACTCTAATATTACTGCATCAGCAGTAGAAATTACTGTAAAAGTTTGTCCAATGAGTGCTGGTACAGAGTTAGCAATAGTTAGAAGATCAGGATCCCCAAATCCCAAAAGATCTGTTCCCATAATAAATGGATTTGTAAGATTATCGATAGAATCAGCTATACCAGTTGTGAGTACAAAACCACTATCCATTCCTATTAGTCCTAAAGAATCATGGAAAAATCCAATTTGAGAAGGGTCTCCAGAAAAAGAATGATTAGATGTAACAACACCGTTACCAATAAAAGCATTGTCAATTAAATAAGATGAATTGGAATAATTTCCGCTAGTATTTATTTGTACTTGTGCAAATAAAATTGAGGAAATTAGAAAAATAAAAATTAAAAGGCAAAAACTCTTTTTCATATTTTTTTCACAAAAGTAATAAAATTAAGCTTCATTATTATTTTAGATAAATCCAGTGCATTAAAATTCTAAACTATTAATCAAATCATCATTAGCAATATTTGGCATAGTAACTTTTAATTCAGGGTTCATCTCCATAGCTCTTTTAATTGCAAAATTAGCTTCTTTGTTTCTTGCCCAATTTCTTCTGGATATTCCGTTATTTACATCCCAAAATAACATGGATTTTAATCTTCTGTCAGCATCAGCACTACCGTCTAATAACATCCCAAAACCACCATTTATTACTTCACCCCAACCAACGCCACCACCATTGTGTATGGAAACCCAAGTAGCCCCTCTGAAACTATCACCAATAACATTCTGTATTGCCATATCGGCCGTGAATTGTGAGCCATCATAAATATTGGATGTTTCTCTGTAAGGAGAGTCCGTTCCTGACACATCATGATGATCACGCCCCAAAACGACAGGAGCAGAAAGCTCACTACTAGCAATAGCATTGTTAAAAGCTTCAGCAATCTTCATTCTTCCTTCAGCATCAGCATAAAGGATTCTAGCTTGAGATCCAACAACCATTTTATTTAATCTAGCTGCTTTTATCCAATTGATGTTATCACTCATCTGTAGTTTAATTTCATCAGGTGAGCTCTGCATTATCTCTTCCAAAACTTCTGCTGCAATTCGATCAGTAGTGGCTAAGTCTTTAGGGTCGTTTGATGCACAAACCCATCTGAAAGGTCCAAAGCCATAATCAAAGCACATAGGTCCCATAATATCTTGTACATATGATGGGTATTTAAAGTCTCCATTATCTTTTAAGATATCAGCACATGCACGACTTGCCTCTAGTAAAAACGCATTTCCATAGTCAAAGAAATACATTCCTCTTTTAGTAAGTGTATTAATTGCATTTGTATGACGAACCAAAGTTTTCTGCACTTCTTTTTTGAATTCTTCTGGATTGTTGTACATCATCTCATTTGCATTCTCATAACTCATACCAATAGGATAGTAGCCACCAGCCCATGGGTTGTGTAATGATGTTTGATCAGAACCAATTTCAATGTGAATTTCTCGTTCAACAATTCTTTCCCATATCTCAACTATATTTCCATTATAAGCAATTGAAACAGCTTCTTTATTTTCTCTTGCTGCTATTGCTCTATCTAATAATTTATCTAAATCAGTATAAACCTCATCTACCCAACCTTGTTCATGTCTTTTGTAAGTCGCTTGAGGATTAACTTCTGCAACTATGCAGACTCCTTTAGCAATAACACCAGCTTTAGGTTGAGCTCCACTCATACCTCCAAGACCTGAAGTAACAAATATCTTCCCACTTAAATCTTCTGCTTTTGCATCTATCTTTCTTGCAGCATTTAGTACTGTAATTGTTGTGCCATGTACGATTCCTTGAGATCCAATATACATAAAAGAACCAGCAGTCATTTGTCCGTATTGAGTTACGCCAAGCGCATTAAATTTTTCCCAATCATCAGGTTTGGAATAGTTAGGTATCATCATTCCATTTGTGACTACAACTCTAGGAGCATCCTTGTGTGAAGGGAATAATCCCATTGGATGACCAGAATAAAGAACCAAAGTTTGCTCATCAGTCATCTTTGCTAGGTATTGCATACATAATAAATATTGTGCCCAATTTTGAAAAACCGCACCATTTCCTCCATAAGTAATCAATTCCTCAGGATGTTGTGCAATAGCATGATCTAAATTGTTAGAGAGCATAAGTTGAATTGCTGCTGCTTGCTTGCTTTTATGAGGAAAATCCTCTAAATGTCTTGCTTTTATCTCATATTCTGGCATAAAACGATACATGTAGATTCTACTATATGTTTTTAATTCTTCTGCAAATTCAGGAGCTAATACAGAATGCATGCTTTTGGGAAAATAACGCAAAGCATTACGGATTGCCAATTTCTTTTCTTCCTTATTCAGGATATCTTTACGTTTAGGAGAATGACTAATTTTAGGATTTCTCTTTTTCTTTGGAGGAAGTTTTGATGGGATTCCTTCTAAGATATTTTTTTTAAGATTTGTCATTTTGTTTCTTTTTATACGGACAATGTCTACAATTATTATTGCAACAATATCCTTTTTTTAAATGGTACTTTTCTGTAAAGATAATATAACCATCTGAAGAATGATAATATTCGTCTTTATCTAGTTTATCTATTTTTGAGAACTCTTTCATTTTACAAATATATATTATTTAGTTTTGAAAAATTGATTGTTTACATATCTAATAATTTGATGTTTTACAGGTGTTTATTATAGGTATTTTTCAAAAATGAAAATAATTAAGGTTTTAGCATGTATTTTTTTTATTTCTCATTATTGTTTCTCTCAGAATAAAACAGAGGAATATATTGAAACATATAAGGATATTGCAATCATAGAAATGAATATGTATGCTATTCCCTCTAGTATTACCTTGGCTCAAGGAATTTTAGAGTCAGGAAATGGAGAGAGTAGGTTGGCAGTAGAAGGGAATAACCATTTTGGCATTAAATGTCATGATAACTGGAATGGAGAAACTATAATTGAAGATGATGATGAAAAGGGAGAGTGTTTTAGGAAATACGATAAAGCAGCTGATTCCTATAGAGATCATTCTTTATTTTTAGCCGAAAGAGAAAGATATGCATCTCTTTTTTCACTTAGTTCTACAAACTATAAAGCTTGGGCAAAGGGCTTAAAGAAAGCGGGATATGCTACCAATTCTAAATATCCAACACTTCTCATTGATTTAATTAAGAAGTATAATTTAAGCAGATTTGATAAGGAAGTGTCCCAGCAAAAGAATCTTTATCTTGCTCATTCCTACGGGTTTCCTTATTTAAGTGGGATAGGGGTTTACTATTTCAATAAGAAATCACTATATGTAACAGAGGTAAATACATCATTTGTTTTTAGTAGTGCTAGTTTGAGTTTTAATTATGAGTTTTTTAATAATTTCTATATCGGAGCGAATTCTGGAATTATTTATCAGCCAACTAAAGAAGAAAATATTATTCCAAAAATTGCTGCAGAATTAATATATAAAAAATTATCAAAAAATCAGAAGTTTGATAGTGTCCTTATAAGAGGGGGTGTGCAGATGCCTTTAGAAAAAATAGACTATAAATTTATCCCTTATTTAAGACTGACTTATTTTTTAAAGTAACTACTCAACTTCAAAATTATAAAGGAAAGCATCACGACTGATAATTATATTTGTTTTTCCATCCTTATCCAAATCACAAACTGAAGTGAATCTATCTGTTTCAATAGGGGTTCCTTCCATAATTTCTCCATCTTTCCAAAGATAAATCTCTTTTGATGTAATCAATACAATTATATTTTTAAAAGTGGTGATCTCTTGAATAGTATTATTTAATTCAAAAGAGTGTAAAAGGTCGAATTTTTCATCTACAACAAATATTGTTTTGTCAGAAGAATAGATAAATTTATTATCATAAAGCAGAAATTTAGAATTTGCATTAAGATTAGTAACTGGTATTTTGGTGGCATTGCCATCTAATTTTCCTCTCCATAATTTCCCCTCATTAGTAATGCCATAAATCATACCGTTTTTGTCTACTTGTAATGACTGTTTGTTAAATTCAGGAATGTTATTATAACTAACTCTTTCTTTTCCGTCTCTAGCTAAAAGTGAAAGATTCTTATCCTTTGCAGGATATAAAATATAATCTTTACTACCAACTACGAAATGCTGTGCATTTTCAGTAATTGTTGAGTTTTTCTCTTTAAAGTTCCAGCCATTAATTTCATGTCCTTTTTTATCGAAATTATATAGCTTTCCATCTTCTGCAGCAATTAGAATCCTGTAGTTTCTATTATTATTATAATCAAAAGTAGCATGTCCGTTTGTTGCATTTGAAGGTAATTTTTTTGGAAAATTTTCTACTATTCTTCCTAATCTATCAAATATGTACAACTTACTTTTTGTATTGAAAAGTATCTGTAACTTCTTGTTTTTATAAAAATCAATCTGAGAAACTTCTCCAAGAATTCTTTCTTGAATTTTTTCTTCCCAAAGTTTTTCGCCATTTGTTGAGAAAAGATAGATTTTATTGTTTTTATCTTGCACAAAAACTTGCTCTTTTTTCGTTATGTAATTGTAGATAATTTGAGGTTTTATTGCAAAAGTTGTGTCCAATTGTCCATACCATTCTTGTTTTAATTCTTCTTTAAAGTCCTTATCGTAAAACAAAATGATATTATTTAAAAAAAGAGTCGAACCTGCATTCATTTGGAATGCAAAAGCCGTGAATTTTTGTAGAGAATCTTTATTAATAGTAAATAAATCCTCCCATTTTTTATTTAATGTATTGCTTAATAAATCAGCCGATTTACCAGGATTGATGTAAAAGAAAAGGTTAGCTCTACTTGCTATTTGCTGCTGGAATTTCTTAAAATGTTTGCTACTACTTAGGGTATTTTTACTGCTATAATTATCAATCATATATTCTAGTGCGGCACTACTATTACCGAAAATTAGATAGTCTTCAATTGCTACAAAATAGGAGTTATCCGAAACTGAAAAAATATCACCAAATAAGAAAGGAATTAGTTTAGGTTCAGCAATATTAAAAATACTCAAACCATCATATTCCGATTTTAGATTTGTGTTAACCAATCCACTCAAAAAAATGGATGATTGCTGTATATCTGTAACTTTAATAAACGAATAACTCTGCTCAGAATCATCTTTAGTTGTTGATTCAATTTTAAAAACCCCAATCTCATTGTCTACATATTTCAAAAATTCATTTATTTCAAAATTATAATTTTCTTCATGGTATTTTTTTTTCTTTTCCCATGGGTAAAAGGCATTATGTCTTTGCAAGAAGGTATTTTTTTTATCAGCAAAAAGTTTGGCATTACTAATGCAAAGTTCAAATACAAAGGAAGTATTGTGTGGCAGAATTTCATAAACATTATGACTGCTTGATTTTTGATTTTTTAAAGCAGTTAGAAATATGTCGCTTCCAGAACCGACATCTGATAGACCATTGGCAAAAAAGGAATTATTTTTTATAAATATATCGGTTGCTGCCCAAGAAGAAAAGTGATTCAGGAAAATACTTTTATTTTGTTTTCCATGACTGTAAATAGTAGATAAATCAAGTAGATTATTAAAATTATAATACAAATTAGCAATGGCATTATTATTTACGGTATTCTGTACTTTTATAAAAGCAGAATTACTTAAAAGGTTGCTTTTTGCTCCAAATTGCCTGATGGCATCTTGCACTAATATTTTTGAGGAACTTCCGAAAAACATCCCTTCTTTTTCAGCTATAAAGTATTTTTTCGTTTTTCTATTTAATTCGTAAATGTTTTCATTCTCGTAACTGAGAGTCTCAATTTCTTCTTTTTTTATTTGTAAGATATTTACCATAAAATCTTTTAAATTTATGCTTTTACTAGGAGTAGTTGAAAATAGAATAGCGGCATCATTATAACTGGATTTGTGCGTGGAGAACAAGACTGTGTTGATTTTTGTTTTTTTGGATTGATTAATTATTAGAATTAAAGAGTCCAAATAATAAATATCGCTTTGTAAACTTTTTCCATATTTCGATAAAATACACTTCCCCCAAATTTCAGATTCATTTAGTTTTTTACTAAAATCATTCATATCATTCACTTGCAAAATAATAGAAGCGTTAGTTGGGATCAGCACAAAAGGATAGATGCTTTTATCTGATAATTGTTTGTAGTTTTTGTGTCCAAAAAAGAAAATAAAACTTACTAAAAGTAGTAAAATTAAGATTTTAAGATATTGGCTTTTCATTAAAGGTTTAGTTTGAGATGCAAAGGTAAAAGTTTAAAGCTCTTTCTGTGGTATTTTGTGATGCCATAATTAACAATAGTTTTTCGGTGAATTTTTGTTGGATATCCTTTGTTGTTTTTCCAGTCAAATTGGGGAAATTCTAAATGTAATTTTTGCATTAGTTTATCTCTGTAAGTTTTGGCTAATACGGATGCTGCCGCAATGCAAGCGTATTTTGCATCTCCTTTTATTATGCATTTGTGTGGGATATCTTTGAACGTATGAAATCTGTTTCCGTCAATTAGAAGTAATTCTGGTTTTATTTTTAGTTTTTCTATGGCCTTATGCATAGCTTTTATAGATGCATTTAAGATATTTATTTTATCAATTTCCTGATTCCAAATCACTCCAATTCCACAAACAACTGCTTCTTCTTTTATCACTTTCTCTAATAAATCCCTGTTTTTTTTACTCAATTGCTTGGAGTCATTCAAAAGAGGATGCTTAAAGTTTTTTGACAAAATAACAGAGGCCGCAACAACAGGCCCAGCCAAACAGCCTCTTCCTGCTTCATCACATCCGGCTTCTATTTTATTGCTAGAACTATTTTTTAACATGGAAGGTTTTGCTCTAAAATTTTCCAAACTTCATTTGCTGCTTTATACCAACAAAATTTGTTTTTTCTAATTTTACAATTTTCGATTAGTTCTTCTCTTTTTTCTTTATTTGTATACATTTCTGACATGGCACCAGCAATACTATTTACATTATTAGGATTGGCATAAATAGCAGTATTCCCTGCAATTTCAGGAAGACAAGAAGTGTTAGAAGTAATAATTGGCCTGTGGCAAAACATGGCCTCAACAAGTGGTATGCCAAAGCCTTCAAAATGTGGGACAAAAGTAAGGGCGAGAGCAGATGCTGCAATCTGACTTAATTCCTCTATTTCTTTTCTGCCTAGAAAAAGAATATGCTCTTTGTGTTGTAGTTGTTTAAATACTTGCTTAGTTTCATCATTTCTCCACATGGGTTCACCAATTATAAGCAGTTTGCAATCGGATGTTGTTTGTTCACAAAACTGATTAAAACCCCTCATTAAGTTGATAATGTTTTTCCTAGGGTGCAATGAGCCAACAAAGTAGAAATAATCTTTGCCATTTGCGTATTTGTCTTTCACCTCTTGTTTTTCTTTTTCTTCTAGGGGTTTATATATTCTGTTAGCACCATTATAAATTGTTTTTACTTTTGAATTATCCACGCCATACTTATTTTCAATATCCTTTTTTGAAGCATCAGAAACGGTAATGATTGTATTTGCTTTATGGGCAAATTTTGGCATAAAATATTGGTAGTATCTTCTTGTTAAAAAAGGTAATTGATCTGGGAAATACTCAAAGTTCAAATCATGTATCGTTAGTACAGTTTTAACATCTGTTTTTAAGGACAAATACCCATCTGGCGAAAAGAATAAATCGATATTATTTTTGCGTAAAAATTTGGAAACTGAAAATTCAAACCAAAAGTGCCAAAGCAAAGGATGCCGAGCCGGTGGAGCCAAAATAATTGGTTTTACATTTTTTGCAAAAACAAAATCGGAGCTAAATGGTCGGTCAAACAGAAAATAAAAATCGTGTTCGGGGTGTTGGTTGCTTATACGCTTTACAATCTCGTAGGTATACCAACCAATTCCTTCTAATTTGTCTTTAAGAAGTAGGCGTGTGTTAATTGCGATTTTCATAGGCAATAAAAATATATATTTTTCATTATGATTGTTGTAGATTTGCCACTCACTTATCACAAACGCAATTTGAAAGAGAAAATATATAGATTATTACTATTAATTCCAAAATCTGAACTTTTTAGTAAAGGAAGTACTGCTCTAGTTTTTAAGGTAGGAGGGATGCTTTCTATTTACTTCTTCCACTTTTTATTGGCAAAATTTGCTGGCGCTGAGGCAAATGGTATTTTTTCCACTTTTTTCACATTGCTTAGTATAATTGCTGTTGTTTCTATTTTGGGTTTAGATACTTTTCTTTTGAAAGAACTTGCTTATTTTAATTCTAAACAGCAATGGGGCTGTTTGAGAAATACCTATAAAAAAGCAATAAGTATTGTGCTGACTATTAGTATTTCCCTTTCTATTTTGTTGTATATTCTTTTTACAAATGGATGTCTCGATTTTTACAAGCAATCAGATATTGTTTATTATCTGATTTTTGCCATTATTCCTTTTTCTGTTTTGCATATAAATGCTGAGGCATTTAGGGCAATTAAAAATATAAAGTTATTTTCCTTTTTCAAGAATTTCTCTATTTTTGGATTGGCAGCAATTTTACTAATAATTGCTAATGGATCGGAACTAAATATTGGGGTTTCAGCATTTACCATTAGTGTGATTAGTTTATCGGTTTTAAGTATCTTTTTATGGTTTAGAATTGCTAATAAACTACATGCTCCTATTGGGGAAAACGTTTCTGTTCTGGTAATAATGAAAGAGTCCTTTCCAATGTTTTTGTCTGGCTCGCTTTTCTTACTTATGAGTTGGGTGGATATATTAATGTTAGGCCATTTTAATTCTCAAACTGATGTAGGGGTTTATACTATTGCTTTAAAATTAGCAGCACTATGTACTCTTATTTTATTTGCTGCTAACACTATCCTAGGACCTAAAATATCAGAGTTGTACTATAATAATCAGATGCAGAGATTAACAAAAACTGTACAAAATACTGCTAAATATACTTTTTTGCTTAGTCTTCCTATTTTTGGAGTAATTCTATTTTTTCCTGACCTTTTATTAGCACTTTTTGGTAGTGAGTTTAATAATAAATTAGCCATAGAAACGTTAATTATATTGTCAATTGGGCAAATGACAAATGTATTTTTTGGGACTGTTATTTATATCCTTGATATGACTGGTAAGCAGAATGTGTCAAAAAACATCTTGTTATTTACTGCATTTGTCAATATAGCGTTTAATTGGTATTTAATCCCAATTTATGGTATAAAAGGAGCTGCAATAGCAACTGCTATTTCTATTTTTTGTTGGACTATTTTAGGGGCAATCTATGTTAAAAAACACCTAAACTTTTATGCTTTTCCAATATTTAAGAATTAAAGATACAATAAAGATGTATTTTTGCAAACATAAAATTAAACACTATGAGTAATACAATTTTAGATAACACTTCTCTTTTTGCACTTTTTTACAGATGGAGAAAAAAGATTATTATGGTATCTTTTGTAGCGGCTGTAATTGCAGCGGTCGTTTCTCTATTTATTCCTAACAAATATGAATCGGAAGTTATTTTATTTCCTACAATGAATTTATCTACAGGTAAAGCATTGCTTAATGAGTATAATGATTTTTTGGAAATAGGAGAGGAGGAAGAATTAGAGCATATGATGCAGGTTTTACAATCCAATGAAATCATTAATAGGGTAGTAGAAAAATTTGATTTGATTACTCATTATGAAATAGATACATTAAATGAAAAATATTATATAGATTTAATGAAAAGATATCAAGCTAATATTGAATCAGAAATCACAAAGTATTCTTCTATCAGAATATCAGTTATGGATAAGCATCCTCAGATGGCTGCAGATATTGCTAATGAGATTGCTTCCCTTATTGATACAGTAATGAATAATTTACAAAAGAACATGGCTCAGCAGGGTTATCAATCTTTAATAAAAGATAGAGATTATGTGCTTTCAGAAATCAAAGTTTTAGAAGATTCAATTGCTAAAATCAGAGCTTTAGGAATAAATGATTACGAATCGCAGTCGGAAGTGTTGAACGAACAATGGGCAGTAGCAAAGATTGAAAACAATCATGCAGCCGCAAACGAAATTGCAAAGAAACTAGAAATTCTTTCCAAATATGGTGGTCAGTATAGCGCCCTT
>CAJWUS010000017.1 GCA_913047525.1 uncultured Flavobacteriales bacterium
AAGCTCTTACAAAATGATCAGAACTTGCTTTTGATGATGAATATGGCGATTGAGGACCGTATGGTGTAGTTTCTAAAAAGAAACCTGTATCCCCTAAACTTCCATACACCTCATCAGTTGAAACATGATAGAATAGTTTCCCATCTTCATTTCCTTTCCATAGGTTTTTTGCAGCATTTAACAGATTTACCGTCCCCACAACATTTGTCATAATAAATTCCATAGGATTAGTAATGGAACGGTCAACATGGCTTTCGGCTGCCAGATGCACCACTCCATCAAAATTATATTTTGCAAATAATCCCTTGATATATCCTTCATCTACTATATTGCCTTTTTCAAAAATATAATTTTCCTTATTCTCTATATCTCTTAAATTTTCCAGGTTTCCAGCATAGGTCAATACATCCAGATTTACAATTTTGTAATCTGGGTATTTATTTACAAATAAACGCACCACATGCGAACCGATAAATCCTGCACCTCCTGTTATTAATATCGTTTTATTCATCATTATTCTTTTTATGAATTACAAAAATACCCTCTTTTTTCAAATGATACTTTCTACTTTTCTTCTTTTATAAACCTCTTCAATAAATTCAATTACCTTCAAGCATTGCTCTGGGGTTGCGTCTTTTTTGGCATTCTCTTTTAATGTTTCAATTACATTTTCAATCACAAAATGATGATTGCTAGCACTCCCTTTATATTTACCATAATCATGCTCTCCATTGCTGGAATTAAGTTGGGGCATCTCATAATTTTTTATATGACAATATTCAATCTTCTCCATGTATTGCCCTCCAACTTTTACACTTCCTTTTTCTCCAATAGTTGTTATGCTCGACTCCATGTTTTTATCAAACACAGCAGTGGAGAATTGCATATTTCCTATCCCTCCATGTTGCAAATCAAAACGAATAATGCCAGAATCTTCAAAATCGGTAGTTTGCTGATGTTTGAAATCTGACAAGACTACATCTTTAATTTTTACACTTCCAAAAAGATAAAATAAAATATCAATAAAGTGAGAAAATTGTGTAAAAAGTGTTCCCCCATCTAAATTCATTGTCCCTCTCCAATTTGCGGAATTATAATAGAGATTATCTCTATTCCAAAAACAATTCAAATTCACCATGTAGATTTGCCCAAACATATTATTATCCATTAAAGATTTTAACCAAAGTGCAGGTGGCGAATATCTGTTTTGCATCACACAAAATAACTGATTTTTGGTTTGTTTTTCTTTTTCAATTAAGGAAGTAGCATCATTTACTGAAAGTGCCATTGGTTTTTCAAGCAACACATTACAATGCTCTAATATTTGAATAGATTGGGAAACATGTAAGCCATTTGGTGTGCAAATATTGATCACATCAGGACAAATATCGGAAAGTAAAAGAGCATCCAAAGAACTGAAAAATGGAACGCCAAAATCTTCAAATTCCGATTTGTCTTTCACATCACAAATTGCAAGAAGTTCCCCTTTTGGATTTACTTTTATTTCTGCTATATGACGCTTGCCAATATGCCCACAACCAACAACTGCAAATCCTATTTTCTTTTGCTCACTCATATTTTTTGTACTTTTCTATCTTCTAATTTGTATTGCTGATTTGTAGCTTTACAAATGGCTATTCCATCTGTAAAATATAGTCTTTCCCCATACTCGCTTATCCATCCTTCTTGCTTTGCAGGCACACCAATCATTAGGGCAAAAGGAGCTACATCTTTAGTAATGACTGCGCCTGCACCAATAAAAGCATAACTACCAATAATAACTCCACAAACAATAGTTGTATTAGCACCAATTGTCGCACCCTTTCTAACAAGAGTTTTTTGAAATTCATCTTTTCTAATAACAATACTTCTTGGGGTTTTTACATTGGTAAAAACCATAGAAGGTCCTAGGAAAACATTATCTTCACAAATCACTCCACTATAAAGGGAAACATTATTTTGCACTTTTACATTTTTACCCAAAATCACATTATTTGCAATAAATACATTTTGCCCAATATTGCAATTTTCACCAATTTCTGCTTTTTCCATAAGGTGCGAAAAATGCCAAATCTTTGAGCCATTCCCAATGGTACACCCCTTATCGATTACGGCTGTTGGATGTGCAAAATATGTAGAGGAATCACTCATTATATCACTTCTAAAATAGCTTGACTAATAAAATCCATTTGCTCAGCAGTAAGCTCAGTATGCATAGGTAAAGAAAGAACTGTTTTACAAAGCTCATTCGTTACCAAGATATTCCTCTCAGAAAATCTTTTCTCTTTATATGGGGTTTGCTGATGCAAAGGAACAGGATAATAAACGCCAAAAGGAATGCCTTTATTTTGTAAATGTTCACACAATTTATCCCTATCAATATCTTTTAACTTTAAGGTATATTGATGAAAAACATGAGTGGAAAAATCAACTCGTTTTGGAATGCTTATTTTCTCATTTCCTTCAAAACATTTATCATAATAATCGGCTGCCTCAATTCTTGCAAAATTATACGATTCCAGTAGTTTTAGCTTAACACTAAGTATGGCTGCTTGCACACTATCCAACCTGGAATTTACACCAATATATTTATAATGATACCTGTCATCCATGCCATGATTGACTATTTTTCTCATCTTTTCTGCCAATGTATCATCATGGGTAAAAATAGCCCCACCATCTCCATAACAACCTAAGTTTTTGGACGGGAAAAAAGAAGTGGTACCGATAGTGCCAATTGTTCCTGCTTTTTGTCTTTTGCCATCTGCAAAAATATAATCGGCACCAATGGCTTGTGCGGTATCCTCAATTATATGTAAATTATTTTCTTTTGCGATTTTTAGAATCTCCTCCATATTGGCACATTGTCCGAACAAATGAACAGGAATAATAGCCCGAGTCTTGGAAGTTATTGCACTTTTTATATTTTCAATATCAATCGTGAAATTATCCTTGTCCACATCCACAAAAATAGCAGTTAAACCTAATAACTTTACTACCTCAGCAGTAGCAACAAAAGTAAAATCAGGACAAATAATTTCATCTCCCTTTTTAAGATTCAAGGCCATTAAAGCAATTTGCAAAGCATCCGTACCATTACCGCAGGGAATAACATGTTTTATTCCTAAATACTCCTCTAACTCCCTTTGAAAAGAATGAACTTTTGGTCCGTTTATGAATGCAGACGAACTTATCACTTCATTTATGGCAAGGTCTACCTCAGTTTGTATTTTCCTGTACTGACCGTCAAGGTCAACCATTTGTAATTTCATCATCAATTTTTCTAAACGGCAAATATAGGCAATTATTACGGCCTGTATACGTTTGTAAAAAACGAAAAAGCGTACCTTTGGTGCGAATTAAAATCCATGAAAAAAGCTTTATTATTTCTATTTAGTTTTTCCACACTTCAATTGGCTGCACAAGAAGAGCATAGAGAACTTACTGCAATATTGTTTGACTACACTCACCAATTTCCTATGGCCGATTTGCAGGAAAGCTTTGGGGATAACTCCTCCATTGGCATAAGTGTAATCAGGAAAACTACTGATAATTGGCTTTTTGGTATGGATGGCTCTTATATTTTTGGAGAAAAAGTAAAAAATGAAAATCTGTTTGATAATATAGCTACTGAGGATGGCTCAATAATAAATGAAGATGGCTTATTTGCCAATATTCTTACTTTCGAGAGAGGATTTTCTGCATTTTTGTTAGGCGGAAAAGCTTTTACTTTTGCTGAGAGTAATGCATCTGGCATATATGTGGTGGGGGGCATTGGCTATATGCAGCACAAAATTCGCATCCAAACACAAGAAGATTTTATTCCTCATTTAAGTGAAGAGTATAAAAAAGGGTATGATAGATTAAGTGGAGGGATTAGCATGAAAGTCAATGCAAATTATATGTATTTCAGTAAAAAAAATAACATCAAGTTTTTTGCTGGCGTGGAACTGATTAAAGGATGGACCAAAAACCTAAGAACTTACAATTTTGATGAGATGCAATACACCTCTGATAGCAATCGGAATGATATATTATTGGGCATAAAAGTAGGATTTATTATTCCAATCTTCAAGAAAAATACAGAAGAGTTTCATTACCGATAATGAATTTTTTGTATACCATAAGTACCAGACTTTATGTAGTTGCAATTCATATTGCATCACTATTTAATACAAAAGCTAAGTTGTGGGTAAAGGGAAGAAAAAATATTTTCAATAAACTAGTAGACGCAACAAAAGGAGAGCAAAATATTGTATGGTTCCACTGTGCGTCTTTAGGAGAATACGAACAAGGTAAGCCAATAATAGAAGCCTATAAAGTAAAGCATCCTAAACATAAAATCTTGCTGACTTTCTTTTCGCCTTCTGGGTATGAGATAAGAAAAAACACTTCTTTAGCCGATTTTGTTTTTTATCTTCCTTACGATACAAAATCAAATGCTAGAAGATTCATCAGTATTACCAACCCTATTAAAGTGGTTTTTATTAAATATGAGTTCTGGTTCAATTATATGTCTGAACTCAAAAAACAAAATATTCCTTTTTATTCAGTTTCAGCTATTTTTAGAGAAAATCAAACTTTTTTTAAATACAAATGGTTTGCAAAACAACTTAAAAATGTAACTTACTTTTTTGTACAAAACAAAACCTCAGCAGATTTATTAAAATCTATTGGTTTTACAAATACTTCTATTAGTGGGGATAGCCGTTTTGACAGTGTTTTAGAAACTACAAAGAATCCTAAAACATTTTCTTTAATTGAGATGTTTTGTCAAAGTAATCCTACTATTATTTGTGGGAGCACATGGCCAAAAGATGAAAGCATCTTAGCAGAATATATCATCAAAAATCCTGATAAAAACTACATTATTGCTCCTCATGAATTGCGTTATATCTCTGATTTACAAAAACAGACTGATGCACTGCTTTATTCAAAGGCAAATGAAAAGAATATCATGATGTCTAATGTGCTTATTATTGATAGTATTGGCATCCTTTCAAATATCTATCAGTATGCTAATATTGCTTATATTGGTGGTGGATTTGGTGCTGGAATACATAATATATTAGAAGCTGCTACTTTTGGTTTACCTGTTATTTTTGGACCTAACTACAAAAAATTCAATGAAGCAAAAGATCTAATTACTCTTGGGGGATCTATCTCAATTGCTAATTATCAAGAATTAAATTTAGCAATTAAGCACTTTAATATTTTTGATAGTACAATTTCAACTGATTACATCAAAAATCATAGTGGTGCAACAAAAATTATCTTAGAAGCTTTATAGAAACAAAAACGGGAGACAATCTTTCGATAATCTCCCGCTATGTACCCGGGACGGGACTTGAACCCGTACGAGCATTACTGCTCATTGGATTTTAAGTCCAACGTGTCTACCAATTCCACCACCCGGGCGGGTGTAAAAAATCCCTCAAAAAAGAGGGACTTTGAGCGAGTGATGGGATTCGGACCCACGACCCTCACCTTGGCAAGGTGATGCTCTACCCCTGAGCTACACTCGCAAATGGGTGGCAAATTTAATTAAATATTCGTTTTTGCAAAGCTCAGAAACTCTTTTATTTCTTTCCGATATGCTTTTTAATCTCATTAAGTTTTAATAGTGCTTCAACAGGGGTAAGGGTGTTGATATCAATATCCAAAAGCTCCTCTCTTATTTGAATTAATACTGGGTCATCTAGTTGAAAAAAACTTAATTGTAGGTCGTCAATTTTATGGATTTTTTTTGCTTTTTCACTTAAAGTTTCAGCCGAATGAGAACTTTCCAGTTGGTGCATAATATTGTTTGCTCTTTTTACAATACTTCTTGGCATGCCCGCCATTTGTGCCACATGAATACCGAAACTATGGGCACTGCCTCCTTTTTTTAGTTTTCTAAGGAAAATGATTTTACCTTCTATCTCTTTTACAGAAACATTGTAATTTTTTATTCTATCAAAGGAGTTTGTCATTTCATTGAGTTCATGATAATGAGTGGCGAAAAGGGTTTTAGCTTTACTTGGATGCTCATGCAAATATTCGGCAATTGCCCATGCAATAGATACACCATCATAGGTGCTTGTCCCTCTGCCAATTTCATCCAACAGGATTAAACTCCTTTCCGAGATATTGTTCAAAATACTGGCCGTTTCATTCATCTCCACCATAAAAGTAGATTCACCCATAGATATATTATCGGACGCCCCAACACGAGTGAATATTTTATCAACTATTCCTATCTGTGCTGCATCAGCCGGAACAAAACAGCCAATTTGTGCCATCAATACAATAAGTGCTGTTTGTCTTAGCAGCGCTGATTTACCAGACATATTTGGGCCAGTTATCATGATAATCTGCTGCTGTTCCCTATCCAATTGGGTATTGTTTGGCACATAACTTTCGCCAGCTTTTAACTGCCTTTCAATCACAGGATGTCTTCCTCCTTTTATAATTAAGGTCTTGCCATTATCTATAATTGGCTTTTTGTACTTATATTTTCTGGAAATAAAAGCAAAAGAAAAAAGACAATCTAACTTTGAAATAAGCTGGGCATTTCGCTGAATGGGTGCTATAAACTTAGTCAAACTCAATACCAAATCCTGATACAATTTTTGTTCAAGCATACCAATTCTTTCCTCTGCACTTAATATTTTAACCTCATATTCTTTCAATTCTTCTGTAATATATCTTTCAGCATTTACCAAGGTTTGTTTTCGCATCCATCTTTCCGGCACTTTATCCTTATGCGTATTGCGGACTTCTAAATAATAGCCAAATACATTGTTGAAGGAAATTTTTAGGGAAGGAATTCCTGTTGCTTGACTTTCCCTTTCTAAAATTTGTTGCAACACCTCTTTAGCTGAAATTGAAATGGATCTTAATTCATCTAATTCTGAATTAACTCCAATATTTATAACATTTCCTTTACTCAGAAGTGCTGGGGGATTAGGATGCAACTGTTTTTCTATATTTTGTTTTATTTCCTGGCAAACATCAATCTGCTTTCCAATATTTTTAATGGTAGTTTCAGAGGAATTTTGGCAAGTATCTTTAATAGGAACAAGGGCTTCTAATCCAATTTGTAATTGCATACATTCTCTTGGGGAAATCCTTGCAGTTGCTACTTTTGAAATCAGTCTTTCTAAATCTCCGATTTGTGATATTTGCTCTTTTATTAAAGATGTGAACTCATTATTCCCAATAAAATAATCTACTACTTTCAATCGTTCATTAATAGTGCTTACCTCTTTTAGCGGAAGGGCTACCCATCTTTTTAGCATTCGCGCTCCCATTGGCGAAATTGTATTATCAAGCACATCTACCAAAGTTTTTGCTCCTTCATTTGGGGAATAAAAAAGTTCTAAATTCCGGATAGTGAATTTATCCATCCACAGATGATTCTCTTTTTCAATTCTGCTAATACTGGCAATATGCTGGGTATGATTATGTTTTGTTTCCTGTAAATAATGTAAGATAACGCCTGCCGCCACTTTACCATTTTGCATCTGCTCTATCCCAAATCCTTTAAGCGTTGATGTGTCAAATTGATTAAGTAGTAACTCAGTAGAGTAATCGGTAGTGAACGCCCAATTATCGACAGCAAAAGTGTGGTGCTTCTCGCCAAAATCTTGCATAAAACCTTTTTTGTTTTCTTTCTGAAAAAGAACTTCTGTTGGTCTAAAACTTTGCAGCAATTTATCCATGTATTCGGTGTTTCCTTCTGCTATTAAAAACTCCCCAGTCGAAATATCTAAAAAGGAAATACCTAGATTCTCATCTCCATAATACACAGCTGCTAAAAAATTATTTTGTATATTTTCTAGCACTAAATCGTTATAAGATACTCCTGGCGTTACAAGTTCCGTCACTCCTCTTTTGACTATCTTTTTGGTAAGTTTCGGATCTTCTAATTGTTCACAAATAGCAACCCTATTCCCTGCCCTTACTAATTTTGGTAGGTAAGTATCTAAGGAATGGTGCGGAAAGCCAGCCAATTCCGTTCTAGAAGAACCATTAGCCCTATTAGTAAGAACAATCCCTAATATTTTAGATGCTTTTATCGCATCTTCCCCAAAAGTTTCATAAAAATCACCAATTCTAAAAAGTAGAATTGCATCAGGATATTTTGCCTTAATACGATTGTACTGCCCAATAAGAGGAGTTTGTTTTTTTTGCTTTTTAGTTTTAGTAGTCAAAAATTATTTCTTTAATATTGCGGAC
This sequence comes from uncultured Flavobacteriales bacterium, assembly GCA_913047525.1. Next base: position 8,221 of record CAJWUS010000017.1, read on the forward strand.
AAATATAATAGATGCGTAAGTTAAAAAATAATGAATTAGAAAGAATAAGTGTGGCAGATTTTAAATCAGCAAAAAAGACACCTATTATTGTGGTGTTGGACAATGTAAGAAGTGCCATGAATGTGGGTTCGGTTTTCAGAACTGCTGATGCATTTATTATTGAGAAAATTTATTTGTGTGGCATTACTGCTACTCCTCCAAATAAAGAAATCATGAAAACTGCATTAAGTGCAAATGACTCGATAGATTGGGAATACATTAAAGATACAAAGGATATTATTGCAAAGCTAAAAGGGGAAAAACATCATATTATTGGGGTGGAGCAAACTAAAAATGCTACTTTCTTAAACAACTTTGAACCGTTAAATAAAAAAGTAGTTCTTGTTTTTGGTCATGAAGTTTTTGGCGTTAGCCAGGAGGTAATTGATCTTTGTGATGAGTGTATTGAAATTCAACAATTTGGGACAAAACACTCCTTAAATATCTCGGTAAGTGTAGGGATTGTACTTTGGGAGGTGTATCAAAAAATGAATTAAAAAATTAGTTTTTCCCTAAATTAATAGTAGTCCCTAAAGAATAGAACATAAACATATCGGCTCTATTGCTGAGCTTTGCATCCCATTTATAATTACTCCTCATTCGACCAGTTACGGAAAAATCGAGAATAACATTTTTAGATACCTTAACTTTATAGTTGATGATAAATCCTACCACAAAAGTTTTTTCTACAACATTTTCATGCCACTCATTGTGAAATTTTCCAGCATCCTGAAAATCATTTTCCGACAACCATTGATAACTGTAACTATTTATAAACTGTTCTGTTTTTAATTCTTGCCTTAAAGCTCTAAAAATATTTAAGCCAACCCATACCTTTGCCAAGAGATTCAACCTTCTATTTTTTGCAAATGCATTTGATTGATAATTTTTAGAATTAACTTTCCTATCGAACAAAGAGGGAATATTTATAATAAAATTAATATCTAACTCCATAAATTCTGCATGGAATTGCTCCCCTTCTCTTTGGTGCTGAACTTGTATGCTGCCACTAGTATGATAAGGAGCATCACAAATAGATTGATCTTTTCCTCTGTATTTTGTGCGTTTGATTGTAATATAACAGCAGAAAATATCAGAATTAAAAAGGTAGTTTTTTATCATTATAATTTATAAAATTCACTTAAATTTAGAGAAAATATTTCTTTTGTATAGTGTAGTTAAAATCTTTTAATATTTTCAAATATAAAAATCGATTTTGAGGCATTTTCTATCCGTGTATTTCATATATTTGCCGCAAAATAATAACTAAACAATAAAACTTAAATAAAGCATGAACACAGTAGGCCTTACCAAAGCAGTTTCCATCCTATTTTTTGGCGTTTTAATAAGCGGATGCGGACTAACAATAATGACAAGCAAATACGACACAGTAGTTTATACTGTAACGCCACCAATTTTGCATGTACATGGCGGAAAGGTTGCGGTAAAAATTGATGGAAACATACCCGCAAAATATTTCCACAAAAATGCAACAGTTTATTTTACGCCTGTTTTAAAAAGTGAAAGTTCTGAAAAATCTTTTAAGAGCATTACTTTGCAAGGAGAAGAGGCAAGTGGAGGGCAAAAAACAATTTCCTATGCTACTGGCGGTAGTTTTACTTATGAGGACAAAATAAACTACACGGAAGACATGCTAGTTTCTGGCTTAGAAATAAAAGCAGTGGCAAAACTAAAAGATCAATTAGAGCCACTAGGCCCAGTAACTATTGCGCAAGGGGTAATTGCTACTTCTAAGAGAGTAGAAGACACAGAAGAAATTGCCATTGCACATCATGACTATGAGAAAGAAACCATACTTTCCGAATTCTCTACAATTTACTTCTTGGTAAACCAAAGCGTAATCCGAACCTCTGAAAAAAGTGATGAGGACATGAACAGATTGCAAGAGTTTGCAAAATTGGGATACAAAACACACAGCATTGAAATCAAATCCTTTGCTTCACCAGATGGAACAGTTGATGCAAATGATGATGTATCAGAAAGAAGGAATAAGTCTACTGTAAAATACACCAAGCAAATCTTGAATAGACTAAAATTAGATGGAGCTACTCATGAGGAGCTGTATACCAATGTTTCTTACGGAGAAGATTGGGATGGGTTCAATAAACTGATGAAGGCTTCTGATATGAAGGACAAAAGAAGAGTGTTAAACATTGTAAATTCTGTGCAAAACCCAGAAAAAAGGGAGCAAGCAATTAGAGATATGGCCGAGCTTTATGACGCTATTGATAAGAATATTTTACCTCAACTAAGAAAAGCACAAATTATGATTCGTTCGTATCAGCCTAAAAAGACAAATGAAGAAATAGCATCTCTTTCTATTTCAAGCCCTGATTCATTAGATGTAAAAGAACTCCTTTTTTCTGCTACACTTACAAATGAGAGAGCTGCTAAGATGAAAATCTATAACACTGCCGTTAGTTTGTATAAGGAGGACTGGAGAGCGTATAATAATATCGCAAGCATTTACATTGGAGAAAACAATTTAGAAAAAGCAAGTACATGGTTAGATAAAGCATTTGAAATAAGTGAAAACAATGCTGATGTGCTTACAAATTACGGAATTATTGCTGCAAGAAATGGTAACTTAGGTAAAGCACAACAATTATTTAATCAAGCAAATGCTTCTGATAAAAACCAAGCCATTTTGGATATCCGTCAAGGAAAATACGCCAAAGCAGAAAGATATTTCAAAAATGCAAACACGCATAACGCTACCCTTGCGAAAGTACTAAATGGAGACAATAGTAGCTCATGCACAGACAATACTGCTGCTTGCTATTATTTGAATGCCATTGTTGGCGCTCGCTCTGATAATATGCAAATGCTAACTCAAAATTTATCGAAAGCCATTGCTGCTGATGCAAGCTATAAAACAGATGCAGCTAATGATTTAGAGTTTGTAAATTACAGAGAAAATCAGGAATATAATGCACTTATTAAATAAGTATAATTCCATATAAAATTTAAAAAGAACCTCATATATTTTGGGTTCTTTCTATTTTAAGGCTGATATGAAAAATAATCTTCCGAACTTTATAATAATTGGGGCAATGAAAGCTGCCACCACATCCGCTTATACTTACCTCTTACAACATCCTGATATTTATATGCCAAAGGTAAAAGAGCCCATGTTTTTTAACAACTACAAACAAGAAAATGACTATTTTATAAAAGGGAGAAAAAGAGTGAAAAACAGAACCCTTGAAAAGTACAAATCCTTATTTAATAATGTAAAAAACGAAAAAGCAATTGGGGAAGCGTCACCTACTTACATGCTAAATGAAATGGCTCCGAAACTAATAAAAGAGCTAATTCCGAAAGTGAAAATAATTGCAATATTACGGCAACCAATTGATAGGGCTTATTCAAATTTTTTGCATGCAAAAAGAGATAAAAGAGAACCTGTAAATGATTTTGAAACTGCTTTTGAAAAGGAGGAAAAAAGGATAAAAAATAATTGGAGTCCTTTGTATTATTACAAAAGTAAGGGCTATTATTTTCATCTCTTGAGCAGATACTATGCTCTTTTTAATAAGGAGAATATTAAAGTTCTATTATTTGAGGATTTTGTAAAAAACCCAATTGCTTGTACACAAGAAGTTTATCAATTTTTAGAAGTGGACCATTCTTTTGTGCCAGATACTTCAAAAATTGCTAATGTATCAGGCGTGCCAACCAATAGTATTATTGGAAAAACGGTAAGCTTTTTAAGATATTATAGATTACTACCTAAACTCTCAATAAGTACAATCTTACCAAAATGGGCAGTGCAAACTTTGTTCCAATCAGCTTACAAAAAACCGGAGCCTATAAGCAGTGAGTTACGTAAAAAACTTACCTACAAATACTATAAAGAAGACATTCTGCAATTGGAAAAACTAATTGAAAAAGACCTTTCACATTGGTTAGTGTAAACTAAGATGATGCACCCCAAAACTATATGACCGTTTTATTGATGCTAATATTTTTTGATATTTTTCATCATTCTGTACAAAGTCAGAATCCGTAACATCAATAATAAGAACGGTAAAGTCCTTTTGTTTTTTGAAAAAATCCAAATACTTCTTTTGAATTTTTAAGAGATAATTATCTGTTATGTCTTGCTCATAAGTTCTGTTTCTTTTTTTGATGTTTCTTTGCAAACATTGAATATCGGCATGCAAATAAACAAGTAAATCAGGATTGGGTAAAGAGGCAAGCATAATATCGAAAAGACGATAAAAAAGGGTGAGCTCATCTTTTGATAAATTGTTTTGTGCAAATAGCCGTGATTTGATAAAGAAATAATCAGAAACGGTGAAAGAGGAAAATATTTCCTGCACCATTGCTTCTTTTAGTTGTTTGTAGCGCTCAGCCATAAAAAAAAGCTCTAATGGAAATGCGTATTTTTCTGGCTCTTTGTAAAATCTTGGCAAAAAAGGATTGTTAGCAAACTCCTCTAGAATTAATCGTGCATTACAATCTGCTGCAATTTTCTTGGCTAAGGAAGTTTTGCCTGCACCAATATTCCCTTCAATACAAATAAAATTACACTGCATATGCCTCCACACTTTCTGTATCCTTACACTCACTTAAAAGTTTGCCTATGGTTTTATTGTATTTGGGATGGACAAAATTGGGGGCAATTTCATGAAGTGGAATAAGCACAAATTTTCTGCTTTGCAAATGTATGTGAGGAATACAAATCCCTTCTTTTTCTACAATCAAATCATTATAAAACAAAATATCAATATCAATAATGCGCTCTCCCCATTTTTCATTTCTGATGCGCCCAATTTTATCTTCTATTTGTAAAACCTTTTCCAATACTTCTTCAGCTGAAAATTCGCTTTTTATTTCTAAAACTTGATTTAGAAAATCATTTTGGTTTTCCGCTCCCCAAGGAACGCTCTCATAAATTTTGGATTCTTTTTGAATTGTGCCAATTTCCTCTGCCAAAAGCTTATAAGCATTTTGCAAATATTCCTCTCGTCCACCCATATTAGAACCCAATTGTAAAAAAACTTTATTATTCATCAAGAAATAAAAGCCCAAATATAAGAAATAGAAAAGACTATGTTGTTTTATTTATTATTTTGGCCACCAAAAATTTTAACCCTTACAAAAATTAAAAAATGAAATCATTCTTTAAAAATGTATTATCCACCATAGTGGGTGTGGTGCTTTCGGTCGTAGTGGTAGTTCTTTTATTTATCGGCATCATCAGTATTGCTATTTCTGCCTTGAATAGTGATAAAGAAACCAAAGTAAAAGCCAACTCCATCTTGAAAATAACTTTGTCCAAACCAATTGTGGAGCGCGCCTCTAACAATCCTTTTGAAAATTTATCCATCACCAATATGAATCCTGAAACTGAAATGGAATTTAAAACCATATTGAACAATATAGAAAAAGCCAAAACGGATAGCAGAATAAAGGGGATTTACTTAAATGTGTCTTTTGTAAACGCTGGCCTTTCGCAAACAGAAGAAATTAGAAATAAATTGTTGGATTTCAAAAAAAGTGGAAAATTCATTATTTCCTATGCAGAACATTATTCGCAAAGTGGATATTATCTATCTTCTGTTGCGGATGAGATTTTTTTAAATCCTGAAGGTATTTTTGAACTCAAAGGTTTATCAGCCCAAATTATATTCTTTAAAGATCTTTTGGAAAAATTGGATATAGAGGCCCAAGTAATTAGGCATGGAAAATTCAAAAGTGCCATTGAGCCATTTATTTTGGATAAAATGAGTAAGGAAAACCGAGAGCAGATCTCATTATTACTAACTACTATCTCGGATAATATTCTAGATTCTATTGCCAGTCAAAGAGGATTAACCATTAGTAGAGTAGAAGAATTAGCCGATAATTTAGAACTCAATACTGCAGCTAATTGTTTGGAAAATAATTTTGTAGATGCCCTTATTTACCAAGATAACCTAGAAAATAAGTTAAAAAGCAAACTGGGGGAGAAAGCAAAATTGCAGTTGATTTCACTTTCAAAATACAATAATGCTAAAGTAGAAAGGCAAGGTAAAATTAGCCGAAATAAAATTGCTATTATCTATGCAACAGGAGAAATAAACTCTGGCAAAGGAGATTTAAAAAGTGTTGGTTCTGAAACCACCGCAAAAGCAATTAAAGAGGCTAGAGAAGATAAAAAAGTAAAAGCAATTGTTTTAAGAGTAAATTCTCCTGGAGGAAGTGCTTTAGCGTCTGATGTAATTTGGCGAGAGACAACATTGGCAAAAGCGGAAAAACCACTTGTAATTTCTATGGGCGATTTAGCTGCAAGTGGCGGTTATTACATTGCTTGTGCTGCTGACACTATTGTTGCAAACCCTACCACTATTACAGGTTCTATTGGCGTGTTCGGACTTATTCCTAATTTGCAGCATTTTTACAAAAACAAATTAGGAATTACTATTGATACAGTAAATACAAGCAAACATGCTGATTTTGGAGGTATGTATAGAAGATTGACTTCTTTTGAAAGAGCAAAAATTCAGGATCATGTAGAGGATATTTACGCTACTTTCATTTCCCATGTGGCAGAAGGAAGAAATATGAGCACGGCTGCCGTGGATGATATTGGGCAAGGCAGAGTGTGGACTGGTTATGATGCAAAACGCTTAGGACTTGTTGATGTTTTGGGCGGCCTGGAAACGGCTATTGACATTGCTGCTGATTTGGCAGAACTTTTAGATTACCGACTTGTTTCTCTACCAAAAAAAGAAGATCCTTTAGAAACATTTATAAAGGAAATAACTGGAGAGGAGAGTAAATATATTACTAACTATTTAGGCATTGATCGGAAATTTGTTAAGTCAGTTGAAAATTTATTGAAAGGTGAAAAAATTAAGGCAAGAATGCCTTTTATTTTAGAGATTAATTAGAACAACCTTCCCTGCGCAATTTCTTTAAAAGAGAATTTGGAGATATATCCTTCATGCGAACGCACATTAAAAACCCTGTCTCCATCCAATAATAAATATTGTCCTTTTATGCCTTTTAGTTCACCCTCCACAATTGGCGTACGTTCTAATTTTGTGCTATTTATTTTTTTTGGGTATCCCCTTACAGGATAATTAATCTCGGTTACGGTATTGTTAGGTAGAATATATTGTTTCAATTCCTCTGGCACATAAGCAGAAAGTTCTGCTTTCATTTTCACTAAATCAACCGGATCAGGAATTCCAGAAAGCATTTTTCGCCAATTGGTAACATCATTCACATATTTTTTCAATTCCACTTCAATGTCGCCTGAAAATCTTCTGTTTGGCACTTCTGCAAACAAAATGGCTTGGCTCGCACCTTGGTCCATCCATCTAATTACTCCTTGCGTACCTCTTGTAATTCCTACTTTTATCCCAGACGAATTTGCTAAATAAACATAATGGGGCGCTAATTGAAAAGTTTTTTCCCACTGCAAATCTCTTTCTTCAATTCCAAGATGTGCAGTGCAAAGTTCAGGTTTAAAAATAGATTGAGAGGCAAGAGGAGAATCATAAAAACATTCATAACAAAAGCCGGAACGATAAAATTTCTTCATTTTCTTACCACAACTACAAATTACCTCTCCACTCCACTCAATTTTTATTTGCTTGCCAATCAACTCATTCATCAAGATGTTTTCGCCATGAATATCTAATCTGTATTGCACTACATCCTGCAAATTTGTATCCATTTTTTTTAGCGTATCTTTCATCATGATTTTTTGTTATTTTAGGGCAATAAAAATATTAAATCATAATGAAAATACCATTTAAAAACTCTTTTCTTTCTTGGATGATGA
>CAJWUS010000018.1 GCA_913047525.1 uncultured Flavobacteriales bacterium
CCTGCAATATTACCTAAACCAACAGTAGCTGAAAGTGCAGTGGTTAAGGCCTGAAAGTGAGAAACTTCTCCTTTATCATTCGGGTCGTCATAATCACCTTTTACTAAACCAATAGCATGTTTAAACCCTTTAAAGTTGATAAAATTCATGCGGAAAGTAAAAAACACTGCTCCAAAAACTAACCAAATTACTACAATTGGCATATCAGCACCCACATCAAATCCCATTGCTTTTATTGGATCCCAAAAAATTACAGGAATCAAATAATCATTAACAATTGGTTTAAAAAACCCGTCAATTGTTTCACTTAATGTTTCTGCCTTTGCTGAGACAAAGGAAATAAGCATTGTTGTAAAAAGTAAAAATTGTTTTTTCATTTTATTAATTAGTTAGTTATTATTCTATTGTTATTCGTTTCTCAACCCTACCATCATCATAGATGTAGAACAAAGGAATATTAAGTCGATCGGAAGTAGATTTTCCTAACATATCTCGTATCAATCTGGGCTTATTGCTTTTTTCATTCTTTTCAGATAAAACAGATGGATTAGATTGAAATAAATATTTTTGGATAAAAACTCCACCCCCACTTTTATCATATGTCAAAAATAAAAATCCATCTAACAATAATAAATCAGGCCTAAAACACTGATCGGATGTAAGATGTGCTCTGTAAAGCTCATAAAAATTATCATCAAAAATAACGATATCTATATGTTCATTATTAATTGATGTAGTTTGATCAATATGCTGGAATGCTACTATCCAAAAATTATTAACCCCATCATAAACTATGCCAGTAGAAAACCAATTACCATCTCCATTCATACTAGGCAAAATACTCTGAGGATGGCTTATAGCTGGGCTCCAGTCCGTATTCCATTTAGTTAAAGTAAGGTTTGAGTTATGCCCAAATTCATTGCCGGTAAACATATAATAAAATGGAGGCTTGTATATAGCATCACCAATATTATTGTGAGGTAATACGGAAGAGGTTAATTGATTCTGGAGGAAATTAAGGTTTAAGTCATATGTATAAACATTATGCTGTGAGATTGGTCTAAAAAATAGAATATGCAAAAGGCTATCTGAGAGAAAAAAAATCATGTCATTAGTCGGATCAGAATGTGCTGAAACTACCGTTACCATATTACCAATTCTGTTACCATAATTATCCGTTTTGAACAAATATAAATCCTCATCTTGAGTTAGTGAAAATGTTACATAAAGTTCATTATTTACAAATATATGTTTATGATCGGTTATGCTTTTCCCAGCAGGAATATCTATATCGAATGTTAATTGTATAGGATTTCCTATTTGATTTAAACTAGTATCAAAATCTATCAAAAATATATGATTACCTGAAGTATTACCAGGCATCATTGTAGTAATCCTAATATTACCACTATCAAATGAAACCCCACTCCATATTTGTGATTGATTAATTTTTATAGAATCAACTTTTATTAAAGACTGACTTATGGAGATAAGTGGAGAACAAAGTAATATAAGTAGTAGTTTTTTCATTGTTTAATTAATTGCTGATCTATTATAGCTAGGCAATGCTCAAAACTATATGGATTATAACCTAAAGCCTTTCTAGCCTTATCTAAAACAAACCCTGTTTTTGGTGGTCTTACCGCTTTCTGGTTTAGTGTTGCTGTACTAATTTTATTCAAATTCTCTGTTGACTTTCCGTAATATTTTGCTATCCTTTCAACTATTTCATAAATGCTCATAATGTCTTTCCCAGAAGCATTGAAAATTCCATACGCTTTTTTCTTGGCTGCTAATATACAAGCATCTGCCAAATCCTCAGCCAAGGTGGGCGCACGAAACTGATCATCAATAATATTAAGAGGATCTCCTTTTTCTAAAGCCTCTTTTGCCCAAAGCACGATATTTCCTTTACTCAAATTCTCCCCTACCCCAAACAGAATAATAGTTCTTAAGATTGTCCATTTCACTTTGTGATTGTATAAAATCTCCTCTGATCTTAATTTTGAAGTTCCGTAATAGGAAAGTGGGTTGGGCGTATCTTCCTCAATATATGGACCATCTTCTCCATCAAAAATAAAGTCGGTAGAAATATGAATTAAATGAGCCTCTATCTTTGTACAAGCATCCGCTAAATACTGAACTGCATCTACATTTAAAATATCACACTCTAATTTCTTGTCTTCACACAAATCCACATCTGTCATAGCTGCGGTATTAATAACTACATCCGGCTTTTGCTCTAGAATTATTTTTGAAACAGCATTTTCATTCGTAATATCTAAATCAAAATAAGTATATCCATTCTTTTCAGAAACTATATTTTCTCCTAAAGAAGTTGCAATAAGCTCAACTGTCTTGTCAACTCTTAATTTATGTAAGAGTTTTTGTCCAAGCAGTCCATTACTTCCAGTTATTAAGACCCTCATTTAATATTCGCTAGGTTTTACTAAATATAATATGAAATAAACCAAAATAGGAGAGCCCAAACCAAAAATAGCAGCAGCTACAAACAAAATTCTAACACCGCCAACATCTAGCCCAAACTTGTCTGAAAGCCAAGCACAAACACCAAGGATTTTTCTTTCAGTCATTAGATTGTGATTCAATTAATATATCAATTTTATCCACAATGGTCTTCTCAAGATCCATAATAGAACTTTCAACTTTTAATATTTGATGCTCTAATTCAATAATCTTATTTTGGTTCTTCTTTGACTTTTGAATATCAATAATCAGCCAAGCAAAAGCCACAACTTCTATAATTAATAATGCAATTGTGAGTGTAATCTGTAAGTTTTCCATAGTTATTATAAATCAAAAACGCTTTTTCTTTTTCTATACTTAAAATGATTTCTTAGCTTTAATAAGAAGATCATAGACAAATATATCAAAATAGTAAGTGCATTAGTAAACGTAGCATAAATAAAAAACAAACGGATATATGATGCTTTAATTCCTAATCGGCTTCCCCACCAAGAACTTACCCCAAACACCTGTTTCTCAAAAAAATTTCTTAAAAAATTAACCATTCTTCTTAACTGTTTTCCAATGCTGCAATTTATACATTTTTTTTAGCTTGCAATAAATATTATCTAGTAGAATAATCTAATACTTTCAACAGCATTTCTTACATTTATCTCTAATTCAAAAGTACTTGATAAATGGGAGATCCTAATCTATGAATGGATAGGATATATTATATATAAAATAAGATTTTAGATTCCTTTCTCAGATAAAAGAACAGCCATTTCTTGCTGTAAGTTTTGAGCTTGTTCTTTTGCTTTTTCTGCAAAATCAGTTCCACCTCCTGCATAAATAATTCCTCTTGAAGAATTTACTAAAAGTCCACAATCAGAATTCAAACCATATTTTGCAACCTCTTGCATACTACCACCTTGTGCGCCAATACCAGGAACTAATATAAAGTGATTTGGAATTATATTTCTAATCTCAGAAAGCTGATTAGCTCTGGTTGCTCCAACAACATACATTATATTCTCATCCGTACCCCAAGTCTTTGAAGTTTCTAAAACTTGTTCGAACAGCCGTTTACCATCTTCATCTGTAATATTCTGAAAATCTAAGCCTCCTTTATTAGAAGTTAAAGCTAAAACAATTGCCCATTTATTACTAAATTCTAAAAAAGGTATAACAGAATCAGAACCCATATAAGGAGCTACAGTTACAGCATCAAAGTTAAGATTCTCAAAGAATGCTTTTGCATACATTCTAGAGGTATTACCAATATCTCCTCTTTTTGCATCCGCAATTATTAAAATATTCTCTGGTATATAATCTAAAGTCTTTTGTAGAGATTTCCACCCACTTACTCCCATACTTTCATAAAAAGCAATATTAGGTTTGTAAGCCACACACAAATCTTTTGTTGCATCAATAATTTGTTTATTAAACTCAAAAATAGGATCTTCTAATTTTAATAAGTGTTTTGGGATTCTTTCAATATCTGTATCTAGGCCAACACATAAGAATGATTGCTTTTGTTTAATTTGTGATATGAGCTCTTTTTTATTCATCTGATGTTGTTCCAACTTTTAATTTTTCAGCATTCTCTGCAATTTGCAATTCATCAATAAACTCTTGAATATCGCCACCCATTACATTTTGTAAATTATATTTTGTTAACCCAATTCTGTGCTCAGTAACTCTCCCTTGAGGATAATTATAAGTACGAATCTTAGCAGACCTATCACCTGAAGATACCATAGTTTTTCTATGTTTTGCATCCTCCTCCAATTTTTTCTGCAATTCAATCTCGTAAATTCTAGAACGCAAAACTTTTAATGCTTTATCGTAATTCTTATGTTGTGATTTTTGATCCTGACATTGCGCAACAACACCAGTTGGGATATGCGTTAATCTTACTGCAGAATAAGTAGTATTTACAGACTGCCCGCCAGGGCCTGAAGAGCAATAAGTGTCTTTTCGGATATCAGCAGCTTTTAACTCAATATCAAATTCCTCAGCCTCTGGCAGAACAATTACAGATGAAGCTGAAGTATGTACTCTTCCTTGTGTTTCTGTTTGAGGAACTCTTTGTACTCTATGTACTCCACTTTCAAACTTTAATTGCCCATAAACATCTTTACCATTAATATTAAAAATAATCTCCTTGTAACCTCCTGAAGTTCCTTCTGCAACATCAACTAATTCAGTTTTCCATCCTTTTGTTGATGCAAAAGCAGTATACATCCTATATAAATCTCCTGAAAAAATACTGGCTTCATCACCTCCTGTACCTGCTCTTATTTCCATTACAGCATTCTTCTCATCTGCAGGATCTTTAGGAATTAAGAGAACTTTTATCTCTTCATCCATTTCTTCTTTCTTTGGTAAATTTTCATCCAATTCCATTTTTGCCATTTCCTTCATCTCTAAATCATTTGAATTGGATAATATTTCTTTTGCTTCAGAAATATTACCAATTAAATCACGATATTCTTTATAAGCACTAACAATAGGTTCTAAATCTTTATACTCTTTACTTAGTTGAACATAAAGTTTCATATCATTCATTGCGTCTGAAGAAGAAATTAGTTTTTCTACCTCATTATATCTATCATTAATCGCACTTAATTTATCTAACATCTCAATATATAAATGTTCCGAATTCGGAATTAATAGTTAACTTTTTACCTTCATAATCTTCAACTCTACCTACAATTTGAGCATCCACATTAAAGGATTTTGAAATCTCAATAATCTCTGAAGCAATATCTTCTGGCACATAAAGTTCCATCCTGTGCCCCATATTAAACACCTTGTACATTTCCTTCCAATCCGTACCAGATTCTTCCTGAATTAATTTGAATAAAGGGGGTAATTCAAACATATTATCTTTTATCACATGTACATTATCTACAAAGTGAAGCACTTTAGCTTGAGCACCACCACTACAATGGACCATTCCATTAATCTTGCCTCTGTACTTATCTAAAATTGCTTTAATAATTGGCGCATATGTTCTTGTAGGAGAAAGAACTAATTTCCCAGCATTAAGTTCTGCATTCTCAATTTTATCTACTAACTTTTTTGAGCCAGAATAAACCAATTCAGAAGGAACTGATGAATCAAAACTTTCAGGGTATTTTTCTGCTAGATACTTAGAAAAAACATCATGCCTTGCAGAAGTTAGTCCATTACTACCCATTCCTCCATTGTATTCATCTTCATAAGTTGCTTTTCCTGATGAAGACAATCCAACAATTACATCACCACCTTTAATATTAGCATTATCAATTATATCTTCCTTTTTCATTCTTGCAACAACTGTTGAATCAACAATAATTGTGCGAACCAAGTCGCCAACATCAGCAGTTTCTCCACCTGTAGAAATAATATTTATACCATACTTTCTATACTCTGCTAACAACTCCTCTGTTCCATTGATAATCTTGGAAAGCACATCACCATTAATAATTGATTTGTTTCTTCCAATAGTAGATGAAAGCATAATGTTTTCAGTTGCACCTACACAAAGCAAATCATCAATATTCATAATTAATGCATCTTGGGCAATTCCTTTCCAAACCGAAACATCACCTGTCTCTTTCCAATACATATAAGCTAATGAGGACTTTGTACCAGCACCATCTGCATGCATTATTAAACAATAATCTTCATCTCCTGTTAAATAATCAGGTACAATCTTACAAAAAGCCTTAGGGAAAAGTCCTTTATCCACATTTTTAATTGCATTGTGCACATCTTCTTTGTCGGCTGAAACTCCTCTTTGATTGTATCTATCTGTTGCCATTTTTCTGAAAAAAAAAGCATCCTTAAAAGGACGCTCTCTTATATTTTATTTAGTTGTTACTTTTGATCGGATAAATCCTCTGCAGTTTTCTTAACTTCATCTTCCTTTGGTTGATCTTTCAATTCAATTGTTGGGCCTTCCACCTCTTCTTCTTTCACCTCTTCTTTTGGCTTAGGCATATAATCCTGACGAACTACTTTAAAGGTAGTTCGTCTATTATACTGATGCGCCTTTTCTATATGCTTTCTTCTTCTTAATCCATCAATATACGCTTTTGTAAGCACATCTCCTTTCTTTAATTTCCCATCTTTATATTCCATTACTAATGGTTCTGATTCTCCCATTCCTATTGCCGATGATCTTTCTGCATCAATTCCATTTTCAATGAGATAGTTTATACAAACATCTGCTCTTTTTTGTGAAAGAATTTGGTTTTGAGTATCTGTTCCTCTATAATCGGTATGCGAACGTAACTCAATTGCAATATTTGGGTTTTCATTTAATGTTTTTATCAAACCATCCAAATCTTCAATAGATTTTTCTCTCAAATCCCATTTAGCATAATCGTACTCAATTTTTGGTAAGATAATTTCTTTTATTACTGGATCTAATTCAAAATCAACCACAAAATCTTTATTATGCTCCACCCCAACTGTTGTCAAAGTTTTTTTCTTTTTTAAATACCCTTCCATTGAAGCAACCAGTTCATAAGAGGTGATTGGTTTTATTTTATAATTATACGAACCTGCATTATCTGTTTTTGCATCATCAGAATTACCATCAGAGCCTATAATTTGTACATTCGCATCAGTTAAGATTGCTCCTGTTTTAGAATCAGTAACCACTCCTTGAAGTGTAAAAATAAGTGGTGGTAATTCAAACTGGTAAATATCATCACCTCCTTTACCTCCCTTTCGGTTTGAGGTAAAATATCCTCTTTCATCTTTTCTTTCAATAATCATACCAAAATCGTCTCCTGGCGAGTTAACTGGTGATTTTAAATTAATTACAGAAGTAAAACTAAGATTACTATCAGGTACTGATTTGTAAATATCCAATCCTCCCATTCCTATATGTCCATCTGAAGCAAAATAAAGTGTGCCATCATCAGCATGAATAAATGGAAACATTTCGTCACCAGTGGTGTTAATAGCCGGTCCTAAATTCATTGGCTCACTCCAACGATTTCTTTTTATTTTTTGTACTACCCAAATGTCTTTTCCTCCATAGCCACCTTTTTGGTCGGAAGAGAAGAAAATAGTACTTTCATCAACAGTAACGGCAGGATGCCCAACAGTTATTCCACTATCCACTTTTATTTGCAACTTTTTGGCTTCAGCCCACAACTTTCCTTTTCTTTGAGACACATAAATATCACAACCCAATTGTTTTTTCTTTTCTACTTTACATTTAGTAAAATACATCACGCTTCCTCTTGCATTAAGGTGTAGCGGACCTTCATTTGATTCAGTATTGATAGTTTCCATTTCAGGCACTGGCGATTTCCATTTTCCTTTTTTATCAATTCTAGTTTTGTAAATATCCATGAAACTTTCGCCTGTACGCTCATCTATATCAGAGCCAGAAGACCCCTTTCTGGAGGATGGGAAATAGATTTCAGTGTATTCTTTGTTTCCAAAAGCAGGAGAAAAATCGGAATATCTGGAGTTTACAATTGGCATTATCGCAACATTATATCTTGTTGGGTTGGCTTCCCATTTTACTGCCAACTGACAAGATTTCACTCCTTTTTCGCCTCTAATATCAGTAGGATTTAGCTTTACATATTTTTTATATTGTTCCAAAGCTTCAGGATATTTGGAGTTTTTCTTCAACATATCAGCATATCTTAAGTACACAACAACATCAGGATATTTTGCTTTTATTGCTCTTTTGTAATAACTTTCTGCTCTTCTTGCATCTCTATCCTGCCCTGTTAAACGATAGCATTCCGCTTGTTTGAAAGTGATTTCTGCCTTTAGAGCTCTGTTCTTTGTTTTTTTGTATGCCTTCTTGTAAAGCTCAGCTGCTTTGTAGTATTGTTCTACTGCAAAAGCTTTATCGGCTTTTCTAGTTTTAGAATTAGTATTGCTTTGCGCACCTACTTGTAGGGCAAAAATCATACTCAAACTTACTAATACAATATTTGTAAAATAATTCATATTTTTCATTTTTAAAAACTTTGCTAAAATAAAGAATAATTTGCAAATACAATAAAATGTGATATTTTAATAAAATATTTATTTGTTAATAAAGTTTTGATAAGTCCACTAAAAACGAAAGGAGGAAATATTTTATGCAACAAATTAAAATTGTTTTTTTGTGTTTGAGAACAAAAATAATAACCAACAACTTAAAAAAATGGCAAAATCTAAACTAGAATACATTTGGCTTGATGGCTACACTCCTACTCAAAACATGAGAAGTAAAACAAAAGTTGTGGAGGATTTTAGCGGGAAATTAGAGGATTGCCCTATTTGGGCATTTGATGGTAGCTCAACAAAACAAGCAGAAGGGAATTCTTCTGATTGTTTGTTAAAACCAGTTGCTATTTTCTCTGACCCTGAAAGAGTAAATGGCTTTTTGGTAATGACAGAGGTTTTAAATGCAGATAGTACGCCACATGAATCAAATGCAAGAGCCAAAATTGATGATAATGATAATGATTTTTGGTTCGGATTTGAACAAGAATATTTTATTATGGATGTAGAAACTCAATTACCTTTAGGTTTTCCTTTAGGAGGGTATCCTGGGCCACAGGGTTTGTATTATTGCTCGGTTGGAGGGAAAAACACGCACGGTAGAAGTTTGGTGGAAGAACATGCGGATATCTGTATAGATGCTGGTATTAATTTTGAAGGAATTAACCAAGAAGTAGCTTGCGGACAGTGGGAATTTCAGCTTTTTGCCAAGGGCGCTAAAAAAGCAGGAGATGAACTTTGGGTTACCCGTTATTTATTAGATAGACTAACGGAAGATTACAACTATTATATTGAGTACCACCCTAAACCAATAAAAGGAGATTGGAATGGTTCTGGAATGCATGCTAATTTCTCAAATTCTACTTTAAGAGAATGCGGAAGTAAGGAAACTTATAAGAAAATTTGTGAGGCGTTCCGCCCTGTAACAAAAGAACATATAGAAGTGTATGGAGCAGATAACAACCTAAGATTAACAGGGCTTCATGAAACAGCATCTATAGATGATTTTAGCTATGGTATTTCTGACAGAGGTGCCTCTATAAGAATACCAATTATAACAGTTGAAAAAGGCTGGAAGGGTTGGCTAGAAGATAGAAGACCCGCATCTAATGCCGATCCTTACAAAATTGCTGCAAGAATTGTAAAAACAGTTAAATCAGCTAAAATTTAAGTTAGTTTTAGTATCTTGAATTAAAAGCAGTTCTAATATAGCTACTTCTTTTATGCCATTCTAAAGGAAAAAGTGTAAATTATATATGCGATATAAACGGCTAAAAAGAAAGCC
Source organism: uncultured Flavobacteriales bacterium (assembly GCA_913047525.1). The sequence goes on from CAJWUS010000018.1 coordinate 9,764, forward strand.
CCTTCTTTTCTTGAAATTTTATTTTTAGAAAACAGATAAATAAATACCCCTAGAAAAATTGTTATTCCCATCATTAATAGATAGTCTGTTCTAATTAATTGCACATCTACCAAAGGAATATCTTTTATAAGTGCTGTTAGGCCCAGAACAGCTAGAATATTAAAAATATTAGATCCTATAAGATTACCAACTGCTAAACTTTCCTCTTTTTTTATAGCCGCAATTACGGTAGTAGCAAGCTCCGGAATGCTTGTGCCAATAGCGATAACCGTTACTGCAATTACTCTATTGGAAACACTAAATACTTCTGCCAAAGCGATTGCTCCGTCTACAAAATAGTCCGCACCATATTTTAAAAACACAATCCCAATAACTAAATATAAAACACTTTTATATAAAGAGGTTTGGCTTTCTTTTTCAAATAATTCATCATCAACTATTGCTGTTTGTAAATATTCTTTACGCGATTGCCTTATAAGATAAAGTATAAAAAATACAAGTAAAATTACAAAAGCAACTCCTACCCAAAAATAAATTCCATTAAAAAAATATACTACTAAACCGAAAATAAGGGAAGAAAAAAACAAAAAAGGGAAACTGATTTTCTTTGTTTGAGGATTAATATTCAACCGAAATAAAACTGCAGCAAGACCTAAAACCAAAGCAATGTTAGCAATGTTAGAACCAATTACATTCCCGAAAGTAATATCAGTATGCCCTTTTATGGCGGCCCCTAAACTTACCAAAAGCTCAGGAGCAGAAGTGGCAAAAGATACAATAGTCATCCCTGCTACAAATGTTGATATTTTTAGCTTTAAAGCAAGAGAGACAGCACCCTTGACTAAGGCCTCACCTCCTAAATAAAGTAATACTAAACCAAAAAGAAAGAATAGAGTTGCTGTCATTATTTTTCTAAATCAAGATGGTCTTTTATTTTACCTGTGCTATCGCGAATATCTTTTTTAATCTCATTGGAAGCATCTTTTAACTCTCGCATAGCTTTGCCTAAACCTTTGGCAAGTTCAGGGATTTTATTGGCGCCGAAAAATAGGACCACAAAAAGTAGTATAATTAATATCTCAGGGCCTCCTATAAATAACAACATGGTACAAAAATAAAAAAACCGAGCAAATGCTCGGCTTCTTTTATCTAATATCTAAGTAATGATATCTATTCTTTTTCTTTTCTTTTAAGTGTATCCAGCATAATAGGTGAAGCCACAAATAAAGAGGAGTATGTTCCAACTATCACACCTATCATTAAGGCAAACATAAAGCCCCTAATCACCTCCCCACCAAATAGGAAGATCACAAAAAGAACAAAGAAGGTAGTCATGGAAGTGTTTATCGTTCTGCTAAGTGTGCTATTTAGTGCATTATTCATAACCATTTCAATTTCTCGCTTTTTGTGCATCTCCATATATTCTCTTACTCTATCAAAAACTACAACTGTATCGTTAAGTGAATAACCGATAATGGTTAAAATTGCAGCAATAAATGCTTGATCAATTTCTAAGGAGAAAGGCATAATACCATAGAAAATAGAGAAAATTGCAAGTACAATAAGTACATCATGGAAAACTGCAGTAACAGCACCCAAACTAAATTGCCATTTCCTGAATCTTATCAGGATATACAAAAAGATAATTAGCAAAGAGAAAAATACCGACCAAACGGCTGCATCCTTAATATCATCCGCAATGGTTGGCCCTACTTTTTGCGAACTCATTACTTCATAGCTCATCTGCATTCTAGTAAGTCCTTCATTTAGCTTTTCTTCTACTACCTCATCTGCATTAATAGAATTTTCATCAATCATATATTTGGTAGTAATCTTTACCTGATTGTCATCTCCAAAAGTTTTTACTTGTGGGGCATACTTCAGTCCATTATTATCTATAAATATGGTTGTTAGTTCACTTCTTAATTTTTCATTATCTACACTATCATCAAAACGAACCACATAGGTCCTTCCACCTACAAAATCAACTCCATAATTCAAACCCTTGGTAACTAAAGAGCCAATTCCTAAAAGAATAATAATTCCAGAAAAAATGTAGAATCTTTTTCTTTTACCTATAAAATCGATATTGGTGTTTTTAAATGCACCCTCCGTAAGTTTGGTAGAAAATTTTATTTCTTTGTTTTTTCTCAATCTTCTGGAAATTACCAAACGGGTAATAAAGATGGCCGAAAACAGAGAAGTTAAGATACCAATAATAAGTGTAGTTGCAAATCCTTTTATCGGACCTGTTCCAAAAGTATATAGAATAATACCGGTAAGCAGTGTGGTTACATTAGCATCAATAATGGCATTATAGGCTTTATCGTAACCATCTTTTATCGCCAAACGAATTCCTTTTCCACCAGATAGTTCCTCTCGAATTCTTTCATAAATAAGTACATTGGCATCCACCGACATACCAATAGTAAGCACAATACCCGCAATACCCGGAAGGGTAAGCACCGCACCAATGGAAGAAAGCACACCAAAGATGAAAAAGATATTGGCAAGCAGTGCAATATTAGAAACCACACCAGCACCAGAATAATAGAAAATCATATACATCAGCATAATCATAAGAGCAATGATGAAAGATTTCAATCCTGCATTAATCGCTTCCTCCCCAAGGGATGGGCCAACAATAGCCTCTTCAATAATTCGAGCTGGAGCTGGTAACTTTCCTGATTTTAAGATATTTGCTAAATCCTTTGCTTCATTGATGGTAAAGTTTCCTGTAATTTGCGAACGTCCTCCTGATATTTCACTTTGAACCGTAGGGAAAGAATAAACAAAATCATCTAATACAATAGCTACACTTTTTCCGATATTCTCGGCCGTTAATCGTTTCCACTGCTTTGCACCTTCCGAATTCATGGTCATAGATACTTCTGGGTTGGCATTAAACTGCCCAAAATCTTGTCTGGCATCTGTTACTACATCTCCTTCCAATGAAGCCTCTCCATCACGCCCAGAAACTTTTAACCCAATAAGTTGCATAAATTTCCCGTCCGAATCGTATGGTTTTACAGTATAAGCAAATTTTACATCCAATGGGAAGTTTTTCATCACCTCCACATCCGCTAAATATTCATTCAGTTTAACGGTATCTTTTATGGCACAAAAACCAACAACTGGCCCTTCATTTGGACTATTATCTTGGTTGATGTTAGGATAAAGTACTGCATAAAGTGGATTCTCAGCTGCAAACTGCTCAAAGGAAAGTTGTGAATCAGAAGTGTCAGAAATTGCTGAATCTCCCTCTAGTTTGCTTAATAAAGAATTAGCACTTGTATCTTCTTCTAATGCTGTTTCTTCTACATCAATTTTGTCTTCAACAGAAGCTAGAATTTCTTCCACCTCTTGGCTAATGGTATCGTTAAGTCCCACTTGTTCTCTTAAATATTTGTTTGCATCTTCTAAACTTTGCAATAATTCTGAGTACTCATAAGTTTCCCAAAACTCCAATTTGGCTGTGGATTGCAACAATTTTCTGGCTCTTTCTGGCTCTTTAATTCCAGGAAGTTCAACTAATATTCTACCAGAATTCTCTAGCCTTTGAATATTTGGCTGGGTAACCCCAAACCTATCGATTCTAGAACGCAGGATATTAAAGGAGCGACTGATGGCATCCTCAACTTCTGCACTAATCACTTTGATAACCTCTTTGTTGGTAGCGTTAATTTTTATCTCATCACGCATTTGTGCGGTAAACAAAACAGCCAATCCTGTATTTGGGGATAGCTTCTCATACTCTATTTCAAAAAGCGTAACAAAATCGTCCTGAGAGTTTTTTTGCATTTGCTGAGAGTTGAAAATCGCTGTGTTGAACATCTCATCTTTACTGTAATTTGCCAAAGCTTTTATTACATCAACAACAGATACTTCCAAGGTAACATTCATTCCTCCTTTAAGGTCAAGCCCTAAATTGATTTCTCTCTCTTGGCAATCTTTATAAGTATAGTCTTTCACCCAAATATCATATACCTTCTCACTGCTGATTGAATCCAAATAGTACTTTTCTCTTTTAACAGTTTCTTCTTGAAGATAGTCATTCACTATTGCAGAATCAAGCAAGGAGTCATTAGTACTACTTTGAAATTGGGAGATTAACGCTTCTTTCTTACTTTCTACATAAGTATTGGCATATTCTACTGCATCTTCTTGCACGCCATCAGCTACCCAAGTAAAGGATAGTTGATACAAACAAACTATGGCGAATAGGATGGTGAATACTTTAATTGCGTTTCTGTTTTGCATTATTTCTTATTTTTTTAGCTGAAATTTTCAAGCGGCAAATATAGAATTTCATTCTTACATAAGCAATAAAATAAAGGGGCATTTATTTGATAAGAAAAAAGCCCAATATTTTAGTAATTTAAAAGCTGAATGAAATTTTAAAGCGCTCCTATTTCGTTAAGTAATGCATTGGTGGCTTTCACGCCTTCTTCTGAAGTAGTTAATTGGACTTTTTCTGCCGCCTCCAATTCAATCTCCACGATTTTCTCGATACCATTTTTTCCCAATATTACTGGAACGCCAATACAAAGGTCAGAAAGTCCGTATTCCCCATCTAAAAGTGCTGAGCAAGGGAACATTTTATGTTGGTTGCAAACTATGGATTGCACCAATGCTGACACTGCTGCCCCTGGCGCATACCATGCTGATGTGCCTAACATTCCAGTAAGAGTTGCTCCTCCTACTTTGGTGTCTTCCAATACTTTTTGTAATCTTTCCTCCGACAAAAACTCGGATGCTCTTACACTATTTCTACTTGCTAAACGCGTTAAGGGAACCATGCCTTTATCAGAATGGCCGCCAATTACCATGCCATCCACATCAGAACTTGGACAGTCCATTGCCTCTGCCAATCGGTATTTGAATCTGGCACTATCTAGTGCGCCTCCCATTCCTATAATTCTGTTTTTGGGTAGGTCTAAGGTTTTATGCGTAAGGTAAGTCATTGTATCCATTGGGTTGCTTACAATGATTAAGATGACATCTGGAGAATGTTTGATTAATTGCTCTGAAACGGACTTTACAATACCAGCATTTATTCCAATGAGCTCTTCACGAGTCATTCCTGGTTTTCTTGGGATTCCTGAAGTAATTACCGCCACTTTACTTCCTGCTGTTTTGGAATAATCTCCAGTGGTTCCAGTTATTTTGGTGTCGAATCCGTTTAATGATGCTGTTTGCATCAAATCCATTGCTTTACCTTCTGCAAAATTTTCTTTAATATCAACTAAAACCACTTCTGAAGCGAAATTTTTAATAGCAATATATTCGGCACAACTTGCACCTACTGCCCCTGCTCCTACTACTGTTACTTTCATGATTTCTTTATTTTTTTGTTATTTATTTTTGGTTTGTAGTTTGTTACTTTTGTCTTTTAGTTCCTCTAATCTCTACAAACCTCTAACTATTTCTTAAGCATCAATATTTGCGTATTTTGCATTGGTCTCAATAAACTCTCTTCTTGGCGGAACTTCATCCCCCATTAGCATAGAAAATACTCTATCGGCTTCTGCCGCACTATCAATAGTAACCTTCTTTAAAGTTCTTTTTTCTGGATTTAAGGTAGTGTCCCAAAGTTGTTCGGCATTCATCTCTCCAAGTCCTTTATACCTTTGTATTGCTACATTCACTTCTTTCCCAGCTTTCATGTCAAGCACCTGTTCATCTCTTTCTTCATCAGACCAACAATAGCGGTGATCTTTTCCTTTCTTTAATAAATACAAAGGTGGAGTTGCAATATATATATAACCATTCTCAATTAACTCATACATATAACGAAAAAAGAAAGTCAGAATTAAGGTAGCAATATGACTACCATCAATGTCGGCATCCGTCATAATTACAACTTTATGATATCTTAATTTTTCGGTGTTTAGCGCTCTTTCATCTTCTTCAGTTCCAACAGAAACACCAAGTGCAGTATACATATTCTTGATTTCTTCATTTTCAAAAACCTTATGTTGCATGGCTTTTTCTACATTCAGAATTTTACCCCTTAATGGAAGTATTGCTTGAAAATGTCTATTTCTACCTTGCTTTGCAGTACCTCCTGCCGAATCACCCTCAACCAAGAAAATTTCGCATTTCTCAGGATCTCTCTCAGAACAATCAGA
>CAJWUS010000019.1 GCA_913047525.1 uncultured Flavobacteriales bacterium
TCTATGGCAGATATTGCCTTCCTGCTACTGATTTTCTTTTTGGTAACAACTACCATGGATGTAGATACGGGTATTGCCAGGAAACTACCACCAATGCCAGAGGAAGAGCAAGTAGAAGATGATTCTCAAATTCATGCCAGAAACATTTATGTGGTGCTTGTAAACTCCAACAATCAGCTTTTAGTGGAAGGTGCACCAATGCATATTTCCGAGCTGAAAGATGGTGCAAAAGGTTTTATTGATAATAACGGTTTAAATCCTGAACTATCGGACAATCCTGAAAAAGCAATTATCTCTTTGCAAAACGATAGAGGCACCTCTTATAAAACATATATTCAGGTGCAAAATGAATTGACTGCTGCCTATAACGAACTAAGAAACTCAGCTGCTTTATCTGAATTTGGCTCTCGATATTATGATTTACCAAAATCGCAACAAAGAACAATCCGTAAAAAATATCCGCAAAAAATATCAGAAGCAGAACCTAAAAATGTAGGAGACAATGAGTAGATTCAGAAGAAAATCAAAAGGCGGGTCGCCAGCTATTTCAACAGCATCTTTGCCAGATATTGTATTTATGCTATTGTTCTTTTTCATGGTAACGACCGTAATGCGTGAAACTACACTCTTTGTAGATGTGCTAACACCAAAAGCATCTGAAATAAGAAAAATGGAGAAGAAATCATTGGTAAGTTATATTTATATTGGCTCTCCTGTAAAACGCTTGCAATCTTCTTACGGAACAAAACCAAGAGTACAACTAAATGATGCATTTGCCGAAACTGCCGATATCCAGGAATTTATCGCCACCGAAAGGGAATCGCATAACGAAAAGGAAATTCCTTATATGACGGTTTCTATAAAGGCGGATGAAGAGGTGAGAATGGGAACTGTTATTGATGTAAAGCAAGAGCTCAGGAAAGCAAATGCCCTAAAAATAAACTACTCTACTAGAAAAGGAACATACTAAATAGATAGGAGTATTTAGATATTAGGCTTTTAATAAAATAATTAGGGCTGAATTTTCAGCTCTTTTTTTATGCTCGACTTTTTATATAATAAATACATCAGCAAGGCAACCGCCAAAAAACTAATAAGTGCCCCACTAATATTTACCGGAATTTCTTCATTCAGAAAGTCTATTTGCACTTTGTCAGCCACAAAATGATAGGTAAAAATGATTGCCAAAGCATTATTGGTAAAATGAGCCAAAATTGGCAACCATAAATTGTTGCTCCAATAAAACATATAGCCAAGGACAAGCCCCAAAGCAAACCTTGGCAGAAAGCCAAAAAACTGCATATGAATGGCAGAAAATAAAATGGCCGAAATAAAAATAGCAAGATGAACTTTCCCTATCCATTTTGCAAATAGTTGCTGCAATATCCCTCTGAATAAAAGTTCCTCCCCAATTGCTGGAATTAGGGCAATCAAGAATAGATTAATAAGCAGATCTCCCATACTGTTCATGGCTAAAAAAGCTTCTGTTATTTGCATTGATTTTTGCTCAGATACTTCCATCCACATTTGCACTGCTTCCAAAAAATCTGGAAGAACCAGTGTTTGATTCCATTGCATTAAATAAGCTACAAATGGATTTGCAATCAGCATTATGGCAATAGCAAGCAACACACTTTGCCTGTTTATCTTTTGTTTAAGCTGTAATTGGAAGGAAGTAAAATAGACAAAAAGGAAAGGCGGCACAATAAAAAGCCCGACAGAAGTAAATAGTTGCAAAAATTTGAGCGCATTCACCGATTTGGAATTACTATAATCTGAAAGAAAAAAACTTAAATCAGAAAAGCCAACATCAAACAATAAGGGTAGGGAAACATAAGAGATAATAGAAAAAACAACTACTGATAGAAATGTAATGGCAAAAAACAGGGCAAATTGCATGGCTACTGACTTCTTATAAAAAATTCCTTTAAGCTTCATAAATTCACTATTTTTGTAACATATTATGGCTGTAAAAATAGGAAATATTGATGTAGGAGATTTTCCACTTCTTTTGGCACCCATGGAAGACGTTTCTGACCCCCCATTTCGTGCACTTTGTAAGGAGAATGGGGCGGATATTATGTATACAGAATTCATCTCCTCAGAAGGACTGATAAGGGATGCTATAAAAAGCACCCAGAAGTTGGATATATACGATTTTGAGCGGCCAATAGGAATTCAAATATTTGGAAATAATATTAATTCTATGCGAAAAGCTGCTGAGATTTGTGAGGCAGCAAAACCCGAATTCATTGATATTAATTATGGTTGCCCTGTAAAAAAAGTAGCAAATAAAGGAGCTGGGGCTGGCATATTGCAGGACATCCCAAAAATGGTAACCATGACCAAAGAAATAGTAAAAGCTACTAATATTCCAGTAACGGTAAAAACCCGTTTAGGCTGGGATGAAAATTCTTTATATATAGTTGAGGTGGCGGAACGATTGCAGGATGTTGGTATAAAAGCAATTTCTATTCATGGCAGAACCAGAAAACAAATGTATAAAGGAGTGGCTGATTGGACTTTAATCGGAGAGGTAAGAAACAACCAAAATATGCATATCCCTGTTTTTGGAAATGGAGATGTAGATTCTCCTGAAAAAGTAGCAGAAGTAAAAGATAAATATGGAGTAGATGGCGTGATGATTGGAAGAGCTGCCATTGGCTACCCTTGGGTTTTTAATGAAATAAAGCATTTTCTTAAAACTAATACGCATTTAGAAAAACCGACTCTACAAGATAGAGTAAGTGCATGTAAAAGGCATTTGCAACATTCTATTAAGTGGAAAGGAGAAGTGCTGGGAATTGCTGAAATGAAACGCCACTATACCAATTATTTTAAAGGAATTCCTCACTTTAAAGCGTATAGAATTAAACTGGTCACCTATTATAATTTGGAAGAGATTATGGAAACTTTAGACAAAGTAGCAGTGGAGTTTGAGGGGGTTAAGTTTTAAGTAGTCTATTAGTCAAAACTTTTGCAGGATACCAAGAGGCAAAAAGCCCAATAACAATTACTGTTATTTCTACCCAAAGTAAATCCAAATAATGTATTACCACAGGGTAAGAATGAATAATAAAATTTCCTTCTCCCATACCGATAATTCCATATTTCATTTGTAAAGTAGCAAGCAGTAATCCAAGCAGAATTCCTAAAAAGCTACCAATAATTACTGTTAGCATTCCTTCTGTGAAAAATATTTTCTGAATACTTTTTTGGCTGGCACCCAAATTCCAAAAGGTCTTGATATTATTCTTTTTTTCAATCATCAGCATACTAAGCGAACCAATAATATTGAAGGTGGCAATAATCAGCATAAAAGTTAGGATAAGGAATACGCTCAGTTTTTCTGAATTCAAAATTTTATGTAAAACGGCATGCTGTTGCAATCGATTGCTTACCTTATAATTTTTACCCAAAGTGCTTTGTAAATATTTTTGTACTTCCAACATTTCAATCTCCTCTTTTAGCTGTACCTCAATAGCTGAAACTTCCTTTTTCTGCAATAAATCTTGCAAAAAAGCAATAGGTGTAATAATGTATTTATTATCGTATTCTGCTCCATTACAAAAAATCCCAACAGGTAAAACTGATGCGTTTACAAAGGCATTTGTAGCATTTAATAGAGTATTATTTTCACGGTTTGGAACATATATTTTTAATCGGCTGAATATATTTCCTGTTCCCATTGATAGATGATAAGCAACTCCCTGTCCAAGCACAGCCACACTATTGTTTTCATAATTTTCAAAATTCTCTCCATCAATAATAATGCTATCCAAATTAGTCATTTTACTAAAATCCTTTCCAACTCCTTTGATGGATGCAATAAACTCATGTTCTCCATTTTTCATCAACACTTTTTCTTCCATCACATCCGTAAAATAAAGAATCTCGTTACTTTCACTTAATACTGAAATTATACTTTCTGAGTTAAAAGTTTTACCCTCATTGGAAGTTATTTTAAGGTGAGGGTCAAAACTATTGTACATGCTAAGCAACAAATCCTCAAAACCATTAAATACAGAGAGAAGAAGTACCAAAGCGGCAGTACCAGTTATCACTCCCATCATGGAAACAAAGGAAATAATATTTACGGCCGTTTTTGTTTTGCTACTAAAAAGGTATCTTTTGGCTATAAAAAAAGGAAAGTTCATCCTTTTAACAATCTATTAATTTCATCTGCATAATCGGCCGAATCGTCCAAATAAAAGTGTAATTCAGGAATTATTCTGAGTTGATGTCGCACCCTTTTGGCAAGCAGATTTCTAAAATAAGGACTTTTCTCTTTTACTTGGGCTATTAATTTTTCTCCATCACTGGCAGGAAAAATACTCAAATAAACTTTTGCCACCGACAAATCAAGTGATACCCTTACCCCTGTTACGGTAAAGAGAATATTCCCGAAAAGTGCTGGGGCATATTGCTGAAATATTATTGCTAAATCTTTTTGAATAAACCGTGAAATCTTTTTTTGTCGTGTAGTTTCCATTTTACAAAGATACATTATTCTATCTTTGCTCTCATGAAAGATTTTTTCAGAATACTGAAATATGTGAACCCTTATTTGGGCTATGCTGGGCTCAATATTTTTTTCAACATCCTGAATATTTTATTTTCTTTGGTTTCCATTACCATGATTATTCCATTTCTAGGGCTGCTTTTTGGCACACAAGAAAAGGTTTATACTCCTTCTGATTTAGGGTTCTCTGCCTCTGCCATTAAAGAAAACTTTTATGCCATTATCACCACTATTATTAATGATAGAGGAGAAGTTGAGGCGCTTGTTTTTGTCTGTATTTTAATTTTGGTAATGTTTTTTTGTAGGAATTTATGCCGGTATTTAGCGCTTTATTTTCTTTCTCCAATCCGAAATGGAGTGGTTTGCGATTTGAGGAACGACTTGAACAAAAAAATTATTAGCTTGCCTATTTCCTATTTTACTGAAAAAAGAAAAGGCGATATTACTGCACGTATGACTACCGATTTGGTTGAAATTGAATGGTCGATAATGAGTTCTCTAGAAATGTTTTTTAAAGATCCGCTCAACATTATTATCTTTTTAATTACACTAATCATCATCAGCCCACAGCTCACCCTTTTTGTAATTATTCTTTTCCCTATTACCGGATTTTTGATTGCACTGATTGGTAAGAGTTTGAAAAAATCATCAGAAAAAGGCCAAAATAAAATGGGAGATTTGCTCTCCATAATTAATGAAAACCTCTCGGGCCTCAGAATAATCAAAGCATTTGATGCTGAAAAAATAATTAATGAAAAATTTGAAAAAGAAAGTGCCGATTACAGAAATATCATGACTCGGCTCTTACGAAAAAAAGATCTGTCCTCCCCAATGAGTGAATTCCTAAGCACAGTGGTAATGATAGTGGTAATGTGGTTTGGCGGCAAATTAGTTTTAGGTGGGAACAGTCCGCTTTCCCCAGAAGAATTCATAGGGTATATTGCCATTTTTTCTCAACTTATCCCTCCTGCGAAATCCTTCACTTCTGCTTATTATTTTATTCAAAAAGGAAGTGCTTCAGCAGCTCGTATTCATGAAATATTAGATACAGAAAATGAAATAAAAGATGCTAAAAAGGCCAAAACAATTTCAGCATTTAAATCAGAAATAAAATTTGAAGGGGTTACTTTTAGCTATGAAAATATTCAGGTACTAAAAGATATTCATTTAAGCTTAAAAAAAGGAGATTCTATTGCTTTGGTTGGGCAATCCGGAAGTGGAAAATCTACTTTGGCCGACCTTATTTCTCGTTTTTATGATGTAAAAATAGGAGAAGTGAAAATTGATGGAGAGAATATAAAAAATCTAAAAATTGCAGATGTAAGAAAATTGATGGGCATTGTAAATCAAGAGTCCATTTTGTTTAACGATAGTATTTTTAATAATATTTTATTAGGGAACGAAACTGCTACAAAAGAAGAAGTGGAAAGTGCAGCAAAAGTTGCTAATGCGCATGATTTTATTTTACAGTGTGAAAACGGATATGATACAAATATTGGCGATAGTGGAGTGAAATTATCTGGTGGACAAAAGCAAAGATTAAGTATTGCTAGGGCAATACTGAAAAATCCTCCTATTCTTATTTTGGATGAGGCTACCTCTTCATTGGATACACAATCGGAAAAACTGGTTCAAGAAGCCCTAAATAATTTGATGAAATCCAGAACCTCTATTGTAATCGCGCACCGCCTTTCTACCATTCAGCATACAGATAAAATAATTGTATTGCATGAAGGGGAAATAGTGGAAACAGGCACTCACAATCAGCTTATTGCTGCTAATAAGCACTACAAAACGCTTTACGATTTGCAAGATTTTTCTTAGTACAAAAAGTTGTTGTAAGGATACCTTCTTATATGTAGTGCTTTTACTTTTTCATAAAGCAATTTTCTAAGTTGCTCAAAGTTGGTTTTCTTAAGTGCCGAGATGAAAATAGTGTTTTCTTCCATTTTTGCAATCCATGTTTTCTGCAAATCTTCTAAGGGAAAATTCTCTCTTGTTTTAGGGGTCAAATCGTCTTCCTCTTTTTCTATATAGCTAAAAGCATCCATTTTATTAAACACCAAAACCATGGGTTTTTCACTTGCCCCAATCTCAGCAAGGGTTTGGGTTACCGCCTCTATTTGACTCTCAAAATTAGGGTTTGAAATATCAACTACATGTAAAAGCAAATCAGATTCGCGCACCTCATCTAAGGTCGATTTAAAGGATTCGACAAGTTGATGAGGTAGTTTGCGAATAAAGCCAACGGTATCAGCAAGTAAAAATGGGAGATTCTCTATAACTACTTTCCGAATGGTTGTATCAAGGGTGGCAAACAATTTATTTTCTGCAAATACTTCCGACTTACTCAGTTGATTCATCAGGGTTGATTTTCCAGCATTGGTATAGCCAACAACTGCTACCCTTATCATATTTCCTCTACCTTTTCGTTGGATAATTTTTTGCTTATCAATTTTTTCCAACTGCTTTTTTAGTAAGGATATTTTTTGGTTTATAATCCGTCTGTCTGTTTCAATCTGGGTTTCCCCAGGCCCTCTCATTCCAATACCTCCTTTTTGTCTTTCAAGGTGAGTCCACATTCTGGTAAGTCGGGGCAACAGATACTGATATTGGGCAAGCTCCACTTGAGTTTTTGCATTTGCTGTTCTAGCACGGGAGGCAAAAATATCTAATATCAAATCACTTCTATCTAGTATTTTGCATTCTAAAACCTTTTCAATGTTTCTTAGTTGCATGGGACTAAGGTCATCATCAAATATAATGAGTTGTACTTCCAGTTCTCTAGCTATTTCTTTTACTTCTTCAATTTTCCCTTTTCCAATAAAAGTTTTATTGTTAGGAACAGCAAGTTTTTGGGTTATTTTTTTTACTGGAATTGCCCCAGCAGTTTTGGCCAAAAAAGCCAATTCCTCTAAATATTCTTCTGCCTGATTTTTGTCTTGTTCAGGAGTAATTACTCCTATAAGAATTGCTTTTTCTTTTCCCAATTAAAATAATTTATCAAAAGGTGTGCTAAGCAAAATAAGTGCAAGTGCTATGAAAAAATAAGTAAAAGTTGTTTTAGCCGATTTAGTATTATCTTCTATTTTTTTAGCTTTCACCTTTCCAACTGAAATTAGAATAACTGCCACTAGCATCATAAAAGGGTGTTCCACAAAAATTTCTCTACTTTCTGCATTTTTCATAATAGCCACCCATACAGGATTAGAAAAAGCAAATTTTGAAAATACTAATATCCCAAATACCAATTGCAGATGAGCCAAAATCATACTAATGGAGGTAAGCTTCCATTTTTTTAGACATAAATCTTTTCCCATAAATCCAACTAAAAAAGATTTTCCAACCGTCAAAATTAGAATAGGAATTAGCAAATATGGTAGGAGATGATGAATTGTTAATGACACAAATTGAGGTTCTAGTTTTGACAAATATACCCATTTTTTATCAAATGAATTTTGAAATACCTGACACTTTGTAAAAAATCTGTAAATTCACGGCTTGAATTTTTACTTAATGAAAAAATACATCTTTATTATTTTGCTCTTCAATTTTTGCTTTCCTTCTTTTGGGCAAGAAACATTTCCTGTAAATGGAGTCGCTACCGAATTTCAACCTATTTATGCTTTTATCAATGCACACATTGTAAATGCAGACAATGAAATTCCTAATGGAATTTTGCTCATTCAAGGAAATAAAATTCTGGAAGCAGATACTGGAGTGCAAATACCAACAGATGCAATAATAAAAGATTTAAAAGGTGATTATATTTATCCTTCTTTTATTGACCTGAACAGTCAATACGGTTTGCCAAAAACAAAAGAAAGGGAATACTCCAATCTTCCGCAATATACTAGTAAAAAAGAGGGGGCCTTCCATTGGAACCAGGCCATTCACCCAGAAATTATTGCTACAAATTATTTTAAAAATGATAGAGCAAAAGCGGTAAGCTTAAGAAGTGTCGGATTTGGCACAGTTCTTAGCCACCAACAAGATGGAATTCTAAGAGGAACTGGCGGATTGGTTTTGCTCTCGGAAGAAAGGGAGCATCAAAACATTTTGATAAAAAATGCTGCTGCTCACTACTCTTTTAATAAAGGGAGTTCTAGCCAGAGATACCCCACTTCACTTATGGGAAGCATTGCTCTGTTTAGGCAAACTTATTTGGATGCAGAGTGGTATGGACAAGGAGTTGAAAATATTAACTATTCGTTTGAAGCGTTTAATAACCACCAAGATTTACCACAAATTTTTGAAATAAAAGATGCTTTTGATATTTCACGAATTTATAAAATAGCAGATGAATTTGAAGTGGACTATATCATCAAAGGAAATGGAGATGAGTATCAGCAGTTGGGGATAATTAAGGAAAGCGGATTCTCTTTTATTTTACCGCTTAACTTTCCTAAAAGTTATGAAGTTAGCAATCCAGAGGAAGCTGAAAATATTACACTCGAGCAACTAAAACATTGGGAAAATGCCCCTTATAATCCTACTATTTTAGCCAATAATGACATTACATTTTCGCTTACAAGTTCGGGGTACAAAAATATTAAAGATTTTCTGACTCATTTGCGAAAAGCTGTAAAAAAAGGCCTTTCTAAAAAGGATGCGCTTGCTGCTTTAACAACAATTCCAGCTCAATTTGTGAATGCGAAAAACTTAATTGGGAGTATTGAATCTGATAAGTTTGCTAATTTTATTATTTGCTCAAAAGATATTTTTGAAGATGGCGTTATTTATGAAAATTGGGTTGCTGGGAAAAAATATGAGGTAAATAAAAAACAAGAACTTGATGTGAGAGGGTTTTACACTTTTAGTTCTGATGAGTTGGAAAATAAGTTGGCAGCAATTAAAGGAACAAAGGAAAAGCCAAAAGCAACCATCTTTTTGTTGGACTCATTAGCACTTAAAACATCTCTTTCTGATAATGAAATAAATGTAAATACAAAGGATGGTGATTTTCGTTTGGCTGGAACTTTCTCTGCTGGAAAAATAAGCGGAAGATATCAAGATGCAGATGGTATCTTCCATAATTTTTTAATGGTGCGTGATTCTCTTTTTGTAGAAAAGAAAAAAGAGATAAAAGTAGAAACAGATAGTATTATCCCGAAAATCTGGATGCCCAATAAAGCTTATGGATTTATACAAAAACCCTCAGATGAAATTATCATTTTCAAAAATGCGACAGTGTGGACAAACGAATCAGAAGGAATATTGGAAAATACTGATGTTGTAATAAAAGATGGAAAAATTATTGCAATTGGAAAAGAAATTGATCTTTCTGAAATTTTAGATAAAGAGGTCCCCGTAAAAACAATTGATGCGAGCAGCAAGCACATCACTTGTGGTATAATTGATGAACATTCCCATATTGCCATTAGAAGAGGGGTAAATGAAAGCAGTCAAGCGGTTACAGCTGAGGTGCGAATAGGAGATGTAATAAATGCAAATGATATTAATATTTATCGTCAGCTTTCAGGAGGAGTTACTACTTCACAACTTTTGCATGGTTCGGCTAACCCTATTGGTGGGCAATCAGCTCTGATAAAACTAAGATGGGGAAGTAATGCAGAAGAAATGAAAATTGATGGAGCGGATGGTTTTATCAAATTTGCATTAGGCGAAAATGTAAAACAATCCAATTGGGGCAATTTTAATAAGGTGCGATTCCCACAAACCAGAATGGGGGTTGAGCAAGTTTTTTATGATGCATTTTACAGAGCAAGAACTTACCAATTGGAGTGGGATTTGTATAATGCCATGCCAAGTGGAATGAAAAGAAAATCAGAATCGCCAAGAGAAGATTTAGAACTTAATGCACTGGTTGAAATTTTGAAAAGTGAACGATTTGTTACTTGTCATTCCTATGTACAATCAGAAATAAATATGCTAATGCATGTGGCGGATTCCATGCGTTTTTCCATTAATACCTTCACCCATATATTGGAAGGCTTTAAAATAGCCGACAAATTGCTCAAACATGGAGCAGGCGGCTCTACTTTTTCTGATTGGTGGGCATACAAATTTGAAGTGAATGATGCGATTCCTTATAATGCGACATTGATGAATAATGCTGGGGTGGTTACGGCCATCAATTCGGATGATGCCGAAATGGGAAGGCGTCTAAATCAGGAAGCTGCAAAAGCAGTGAAATATGGGGCAACAACTGAGGAAGATGCTTGGAAAATGATTACACTTAATCCTGCAAAACTCTTGCATTTGGAAGACAGAATGGGCTCCATAAAAGTGGGGAAAGATGCCGATATTGTCATCTGGTCCAATAATCCTTTATCGGTTTACGCTAAAGCAGAACAAACTTATGTGGATGGTATTTGCCTATTTGATAAGGATAGAGATATACAATTAAGAGAGCAAAATTTGGGGGAGAGAATGCGTATCATTAAAAAAATGATAAGTGATAAAGGTAAAAAGAAGAAGCCAGAAAAAAAAGAAGAAAAACTATACCATTGTGACACCTTAGAGCCATGATAAGAAAAATGATTGTATTTATATTCTGTATCGCTTTTGTACAAACTATTTTTGCACAAAGTCATGTTTTGTATTTGGGCGGTATAGCTCATTTAGGAAACGGATTGAAAATTGAGAACTCTGCCATAAGTGTGGAAGATGGAAAATTCTCTTTGGTATCTGACGCAAGTATTATCCGAATAGACCCTACTACTTACGACACTATAATCAAGCTAAACGGAAAGCATATTTACCCTGCTTTTATTGTACCAAATACTACCTTAGGAATTACTGAAATTGGGCAGGTAAGGGCTACGCATGATTATAGAGAAACGGGAGCACTTAATCCGAATGTTCGCTCACTTATTGCTTATAATACCGATTCAAAAATTATTACAACCATTAGAAGCAATGGAGTGCTTATAGCCCAAGTTACTCCAAGAGGAGGAACCATTTCTGGGCAATCTTCTGTAACTCAATTAGATGGGTGGAATTGGGAAGATGCAGTGCTTAGGGCGGATGATGGCTTGCATCTGAATTGGCCTAATTCTTATCATTATAGTGGTTGGTGGGCAGAGCCAGGAGAAAATAAGAAAAATGAGAAATACAATAAGCGTATTGGCGAAATAAAAACCTTTTTTACAAAAGCAGAGGTCTATGCCAAATCGGCTAATATTATGGATTTGCGAATGGAAAGTATGAAAGGGCTTTTTAGTGGAAGTAAAACGCTTTACATACATGCCAATTATGCCAAAGATATGCGAAAAGCAATTAAAATGACAAGCGAATTACACATCAAAAAAGTAGTAATTATTGGGGCAGAAGATGCCTTAGAAATTGTGGATTTACTGAAAGAAAGAAATATTTCCTTAATTTTAAATAGGGTGCACCGGCTTCCTGAAAGCCAAGATAGCCCCATTGATGAACCGTTTACACAAAGTAAAAAATTAAAAGAAGCAGGGATTTTGTTTTGTCTTAGCTATGAAGGAGATATGGAAGCAATGGGTGCCAGAAACTTGCCCTTTTCAGCCGGTACTACTGTGGCTTATGGTCTGGATTATGAAGATGCCATTTCTGCAATTACTTTAAATACCGCCAAAATTTTAGGAATAGATACGCAAGTTGGCTCCATTGAACATGGAAAAGAGGCTACTTTTTTTATTAGCACAGGGGATGCACTAGACATGAGAACAAACAATGTGGAGAATGCTTTTATTAAAGGAAAGCCAATAGATTTAAACAATCACCAAAAGGAACTTTTTGAGAAGTATCGAAACAGATAGTTATTTCTTCCAAACCAATTTCTTTCCAAATCCCAATTTATTGTGAGTCATTTTAATAAATGTTAGTTGCATTGCCCAAGGTTGTGGCTTCATTATTCTAGCATAAGGAAATTCTTTTAGGTATTGCTTTTTAGATTTTTCTAAGTTCTCCCCTTTTAATTCTATAATTTCTCCCATTAATTGCACCCCTTGTATTTTACTTAGTTCTTTTGTTTCTAGTGCAATGGTTCCGGCCGCATTTGGGTTTGCTATAAAATCTTGGGCATGTTTGGTTTTGGTATCAGAAGAAAAAATTAGCCAATTTTTATTTTCATCATACACATAAAAACAATTGGCGCAATAGGGCATGTTGTCTTTGCTTGTTGCTAATGTAAGAAGGTGGTGCGCTTTAATAAAATCGATAATTCGCTTATCAATCATTAATAGCCAATATTTATTCTTACTCTTTGTAATACTTCACGAGCAATTACCTTGGCCTTTTCTGCTCCTTTCTGGAGTTCTTTTTCAATAATATCTTTGTTTTCCATTAGGTAATTAAACTTTTCTCTCTCTACCGTATATTTATCACAAATCAAATCAAAGAGTTCTTGTTTTGCATAGCCATAACCAAAATTACCAGCTGCATATTTTGCTTTTAAATTCTCTGATTGCTTTTCAGTAGCCAATAATCTATACAATTGAAATACATTACAATCCTTCGCATTTTTTTTCTCTTCCATCGGTGTAGAATCTGTTTTTATGCCCATTATTTGCTTCTTTAATTTCTTGTCCGATAGGAAAATATCAATGTCATTATTATAGGATTTACTCATTTTTTGTCCATCAGTTCCCGGTACAATCATCACTCTTTCATCTACTTTTGTTTCAGGAATTACAAAAGAGTTTGGATATCTATGATTGAAAGCTCCGGCAATATCACGAGTGATTTCCAAATGCTGCATTTGGTCTTTCCCAACAGGAACTATGTTAGCATCATACAACAAAATATCAGCCGCCATCAAAACTGGATAAGTAAAAAGCCCAGTATTTACACACGATAATTTATCCGATTTATCTTTAAAGGAATGAGCATTTGCAAGCATTGGAAAAGGTGTAAAACAGTTTAAAAACCATGTAAGCTCTGTTACTTCTGTAACATCTGATTGCCTATAAAACAAGTTTTTATCCGTATCAAAACCAAAGGCAAGCCAAGCAGCAGCTGTTGCATAAGTGTTGTTTTTCAAATTTTCCGCATCTCTTATGGTAGTAAAAGAGTGTAAATCCGCAATAAAAAACAAACTTTCATTTTTATCTTGCTGAGATAACGTTATTGCTGGAATAATTGCTCCTAGTAAATTTCCTAGATGCGGTGTCCCTGTGCTTTGTATTCCAGTAAGTATTCTTGCCATTTTCCGAAAAATTGATGTTGTAAAAATAGGATTTTTATCTTTGCGCCAATGAAATGGATAGGGTATCTTTTTAGCGTAATTTGGCGATTGTGGTTTTTACTGGTATTTTTTAGTGTTTTTTTAATTTCTATTCCGCTTCTTTTTTTCTTCACTTCCATCTGTCAAAATCATAAAACAGTTTGCCACTTAGCTCGCTATTGGTCAAAACTAACACTTTGTTTATCCTTTATTTTTCCAAAAGTTGAGTGGGAAGAAAAGTTGAGCAAAGATGAACATTATATATTTTGTCCTAATCATGTTTCTACATTAGACATTCCCCTTATTCTGGCAGTATTGCCAATCCCTTTACAATTTATGGGAAAAGCTGAAATTGCAAGCATTCCCCTATTTGGCTGGTTTTATAAAAACAATAGTGTACTTGTAGATAGAAGCAAAATAAGAGATACTTATGCTGCTTTTATTAAGGCAGGAAGAAAATTAGATGAGGGGATTAGTATGTGTATTTTTCCGGAAGGAGGAATTCCTAAAAAAGAAGTTTTTTTAAAACCATTTAAAAACGGGCCTTTCCGTTTAGCTATTGAAAAAAGTGTAAAAATTGTACCAATCACTTTGGCTGATAATAAAAAAATATTTCCACAAGAATATTTTAAAGGAAGGCCAGGAATTGTAAGGATTAAAATTCATTCGTCTATTAAAATAAATGAAAACAATTCCTTAGAAAATTTGAATAACACAGTTTACAATACTATTTTTGAACAATTGAAAAGAGATGAAAATAACTAACAAACTAATAGAAGATATTGCCGCTTTGGCAAAGTTAGAATTTGATGCAAAATCAGCTGAACTAATGAAAGCTGATTTGGAAAAAATTATTGGTTTTGTAGATAAATTAAGTGAGATTGACACGGAAGGTGTTGAACCGCTTATTTATTTAAGTGAAGAAGTAAATGTACTGAGGGAAGATGAAATACGAGCAGTTATCTCACAAGTGGAAGCTTTGAAAAATGCCCCTCAGAAAGATTCTGACTATTTTAAAGTGTCTACTGTGCTTAAAAATGAATCTTAATAATAAGGCCCCATAAATACATACACCAAAACACCAGTAATCGCCACATACATCCATATTGGGAAAGTCCATTTTACAATAGCTTTGTGTTTCTCTATTTCACCAGTCAACCCACTATATATTGAAAACATTGCCAATGGCAAAACAGGAATTGACAACAAGATGTGAGAAATAAGAATGAAACGATAAGTAATTATATATTCTCCTAAATATTTTGTGTTTCCGTGATCAAGTACTAATTTTGAGAAAACATAAGAAATTAAAAATACGGATGACAACACAAAAGCAGATAACATGGCTGCTTTATGCAAATTCGTTTTTTTATTTTTTATCAAGATAAAACCTGTGAATAGTAAAACAGTTGTTGATCCATTCAAGATGGCATGAAAGAAAGGCAATGATCTAAAGTCAATGCTTTCTGACTCGATATGAAAAACAGTTGGGAATAACATTAATACCGAAACTGCAATTGGAATAATTACCGACAAAGCAATAATCAGTGGTACAAATATTGAATCTTGTTTTTTCATCTTTTTCTATTGCATTAAAAATTTATCCAGCACATAGATAATTTGTATAATAGGCAAGTAGGTAAATGAGCTATTATCGTCAGTATTATTATATAGTTTGACAGATCTAAGTGTAAACCAAATACCTAAAACAAATACTGAACTTGCGCCATACACTGAGAGTGTTAAATCGGTATAATTCCAATGCTGAAAGACGAAATTTCATCAACTGCCCATAATATTTTAGAGTTGAAATCAGAGGATTGCTATTAGCAGATGTTATCGAAACAATCTTTCAAATTATCAGCAATCATTTCAGCTGACCTTCCTTCAATATGATGTCGCTCAATAAAATGTGCTAACTTACCATCTTTAAACACTGCAATTGATGGGGAAG
>CAJWUS010000020.1 GCA_913047525.1 uncultured Flavobacteriales bacterium
ATGGCAGAAGTAAAACCAGCTGAGGTATCAGCAATTTTAAGAAAACAATTAGCCGGACACAAATCTGAGGTAGAATTACAAGAGGTCGGAACGGTACTACAAGTAGGTGATGGTATCGCAAGAATTTATGGATTAACAAATGCTCAATCAGGAGAGTTAATTGAATTTGAAAATGGACTAAAAGCAATCGTTTTAAACTTAGAAGAGGACAATATCGGAGCAGTACTTTTAGGTCCTTCAAAAGGGATTAAAGAGGGAGATATTGTAAAGCGAACCAAAAAAATTGCCTCAATAAATGTAGGTGAAGGTATGTTGGGAAGAGTTATAAACACTATTGGAGCCCCAATTGATGGCAAGGGACCTATTAAAGGAGAAACTTTTGAAATGCCAATTGAAAGAAAAGCGCCAGGAGTTATTTTCCGTCAACCAGTAAACGAACCTCTCCAAACAGGAATTAAAGCAATTGATGCTATGATTCCAGTAGGAAGAGGTCAAAGAGAGTTGGTAATTGGAGATAGGCAAACAGGGAAAACAGCAGTTGTTGTTGACACCATTATCAATCAAAAAGAATTTTACAATAAAGGAGAGCCAGTATTTTGTATCTATGTTGCAATTGGGCAAAAAGCCTCAACAGTTGCGGCATTAGCTAAAAAATTAGAAGATGCTGGAGCGCTTGCTTATACAGTTATTGTTTCTGCAAATGCATCTGATCCTGCGCCAATGCAGTTTTATGCACCACTTGCCGGGGCTGCAATTGGAGAATTTTTTAGAGATACTGGCCGCTCAGCACTTATTGTATTTGATGATTTATCAAAACAAGCGGTTGCCTATCGCGAGGTGTCTTTATTACTTAGAAGGCCTCCAGGTCGTGAGGCTTATCCTGGGGATGTTTTTTACTTACACTCAAGATTATTAGAAAGAGCTGCAAAAGTGGTAAATGATGATGAAATTGCTGCTCAAATGAATGACTTGCCAGAATCATTAAAAGGTAAAGTAAAGGGTGGTGGCTCATTAACTGCGCTTCCAATTATTGAAACCCAAGCAGGAGATGTCTCTGCATACATTCCAACCAATGTAATTTCCATTACTGATGGACAAATTTTCTTAGAATCCAATTTATTTTTATCAGGTGTTCGTCCAGCAATTAATGTGGGGATTTCAGTTTCTCGTGTGGGAGGAAATGCACAAATTAAATCCATGAAAAAAATTGCGGGAACATTAAAATTAGACCAAGCGCAATATAGAGAATTAGAAGCATTTGCAAAATTTGGCTCCGATTTGGATGCTGCAACTACAGCCATTATTGAGAAAGGAAAAAGAAATGTAGAAATTCTAAAACAAGGACAATATTCACCGCTGAGAGTAGAAGAACAGGCAGCTATTATTTATTGTGGAACCAATGGATTATTGATGAATGTTCTAGTTAATAAAATCAGGGAGTTTGAAACAGAATTTATTTCCTTTATGCATCAAAAATACCAAAATATTTTAGATGATTTGGCAGCAGGAAAACTTACAGATGAAATTACTTCAACACTAGAAAAAGTAGCGGCTGATTTATCAAAAAAGTACACGAATTAATCAATGGCAAACCTTAAAGAAATACGAATAAGAATTTCTTCTGTTGAATCTACTATGCAGATTACTTCTGCTATGAAGATGGTATCTGCTGCCAAGTTAAAAAGAGCTCAGGACGCGATTGTTCAACTAAGGCCATATGCCAACAAACTAACCGAGATGCTTGTCAATTTAAGCGCAAGTTTAGATAGCGGGGATGGTAATTCTTTTTCTGTGGAAAGAGAAGTAAAAAATATTCTTTTTGTAAGCATAACTTCTAATAGAGGGCTTTGTGGAGGCTTCAATACTAATATTATTAAACGGACAACAGCATTAATAAAACAAGAGTATAAAAACTGTGATTGTAGTATTATTTCTGTTGGGAAGAAATCATCAGAATACTTTTCTAAAAATAACTTTAATGTAATCAGCACACATGATGATTTGTATAATGAGATTACATTTGAGGGAGTTGCTGAAATTGCAGAAAGCATAATGAATGATTTCAAGCAAGGCAAATATGATAAGATAATATTAGTTTATAACCAGTTTAAAAATGCAGCAACTCAAATAATTATGAATGAAAATTATTTACCAGTTGAAATACTAGAAGATGAAACGGCTACTATTGGAGATTATATTTTTGAACCCTCACAAGAAGACATAGTTCAGGAGTTAATTCCAAAGTCTTTAAAAACACAACTATTTAAAGCAATATTAGATTCTTATGCTGCAGAACATGGCGCAAGAATGACAGCAATGCATAAAGCCACTGACAATGCAAATGATTTGAAAGATGACCTAACCTTATTTTACAATAAAGCAAGGCAAGCTGCAATTACTGGAGAAATTCTTGAAATTGTTGGAGGAGCGGAAGCGCTTAATGATTAAAAACAAAAAATATAATTGTTAAAAACCCACTACATTAGTAAGAGGGTGTTTTATTTCTAAAAAGTAGGAAACTTTTATATTTGTATAAAATTTCATTAAGATGGATTACAAAAACATATTGCTCGAAAGTAAAAATGCAATTGCATATATTACAGTCAATCGCCCCAAACAACTTAACGCCTTAAATACGGAAACGATAGTTGAGTTAAATAATGCAATTACAATAGCAGAAAAAGACAAATCTGTAAGGTGCATGATAATAACAGGAGCCAAAAATAAAGCCTTTATAGCAGGTGCCGACATTAAAGAGTTTGCTAATCATTCTAAAAAAGAAGGAGAGGAATTGGCAAGAAAAGGGCAAGAATTATTATTTGATATGCTTGAAAATTGTGGAACACCAAGCATAGCTGCAATTAACGGATTTGCTTTGGGAGGAGGATTAGAACTTGCTATGGCTTGTCATATTCGTATTGCCTGTGATAATGCAAAAATGGGATTACCAGAAGTTTCCTTAGGGGTAATTCCTGGTTATGGAGGAACACAAAGGTTGGCTAATCTTGTTGGGAAAGGCAAGGCAATGGAAATGATAACAACAGCCGGTATGATTTCCTCTGATGAGGCTAATAAGTGGGGGTTGGTTAATCATATTTGCCAGCAAGAAGAATTAATTCCAACAGCTGAAAAAATAGCGAGTAAAATAATGAGGAATTCTCCTATGGCAATTGAAAGCGCAATCAAATCTGTAAATGCAGGATTTGAAACAGGCGTTGATGGGTTTGAAGTAGAGAAGAAAGAATTTGGCAATTGCTTTGGAACAACTGAATTTCAAGAAGGTACAACGGCATTTCTAGAGAAAAAAAAGCCTAACTTTTAATTTACAAATTGAATCCTTTAAAACAATTAGCAGGACAAACCGCTATTTATGGGTTAAGCAGTATAGTAGGGCGGCTACTTAATTATTTATTAGTTCCACTTTATACACGCTATTTTATCCCAGCTGAATATGGGGTTGTCACAGAGCTTTATGCCTATGTTGCTTTTTTGGTAATTATACTCACTTACGGATTAGAAACAGCTTTTTTTAGGTTTTCCCAAAAACAATATGACAAGAAATTAGTATACAGCACAAGCTTAATTTCTTTAATTATTAGCTCAATAGTCTTTGTAGGACTAATGATTTTTTATCAACTACCCATTTCTAATTGGTTAGAATATCCAACCCATCCTGAGTATGTAATGTGGTTTGCACTTATTATTGGGCTGGATGCAATCTCCTCAATTTCATTTGCAAAACTCAGAGAGCAAAGACAGGCAGCCCGTTTTGCCCTGGTTCGGTTGGTGAATATTTTTATTAATATTGGACTAAATCTTTTTTTTATTATTTATTGCCCTTATGCAGTTGAAAATGGTCTGCCGACTACTGGTTTTGTGAATGCAGTGTATGATCCAACTGTGGGTATTGGATATATTTTTATTGCCAATTTGATTGCTAGCGGGGTTACAATACTTATGTTATTCCCTGAGATGATAAAATGCAGCTGGAAATTTAACATTATGCTTTGGAAAAAAATGATGTGGTATGCACTGCCGCTATTGATAGCTGGTTTGGCCGGAATGACTAATGAAACCATTGATAGAATTTTATTAAAACATTTGTTGCCAGATACAGTCGATAAAATGGCAGTAATTGGCGTGTATGGTGCTTTTTATAAGATTTCAATAATTATGATTTTATTTATTCAAACTTTTCGTTTTGCAGCTGAGCCTTTCTTTTTTTCACAAGAAAAACAACATAATTCTAGAAAAATATATGCGGACGTACTTAAATACTTTACCATTTTGGCGTCTTTAATCTTTTTGGCTGTAATGCTTTATTTGGATGTGGTAAAACATTTTATTGGCAGTTCTTTTCATCACGAAAAGGGAATAGAAATAGTGCCGATTTTGCTTATGGCAAATTTATTTTTAGGGATTTATTACAACCTTTCGGCATGGTTTAAACTAACAGAAAAGACAGGGTATGGCGCAATACTTGCTATTTTTGGAGCCTTCATCACTTTAGGGTTAAATATATTATTGATCCCAAAAATTGGTTTTGTTGGTTCGGCATGGGCTACTTTGGCTTGCTATTTTAGCATGATGTTGGCATCTTTTTTAATAGGAAGAAAACACTATCCAATTCCTTATGATTTTAAAAGAGTGTTTACTTATATAATTCTTTCTTTTGGGCTTTATAAAATAAGTGCTTATTTCGATACTTCTATGCTAATAAATATCGTTTATTTATTTGTGTTTATAGTAGCAGTTATTATTTTAGAGAAATCAAAAAAAGAAGTAATTTCCGAACCTGAATTATTCGACTAAAAAAATGAAAGTAAAAATTGTAAATAAATCAAAACATGATTTACCACACTACGCCACAAATCAATCGGCTGGGATGGATTTAAGGGCAAACTTAGATGAGCCAATCATTCTTAAAACATTAGAGAGAACATTAGTAAAAACGGGACTTTTTATAGAACTTCCTATGGGCTATGAAGCGCAGGTTCGTCCAAGAAGTGGATTAGCATATAAAAAAGGGATAACTGTTTTAAATTCACCCGGGACTATTGATGCAGATTATAGAGGGGAAGTAGGAGTTATTTTGGTGAATTTATCAGATAAAGAGTTTGTAATTGAAGACGGGGAAAGAGTAGCGCAAATGGTGATTGCAAAACACGAACAAGCAAATTGGGAGGAAGTCATAGAACTTGTAGAAACCGAAAGAGGATCAGGAGGATTTGGAAGCACTGGCATAAAATAAAACAAATAAAATAATGAAAATTATAGTTCCAATGGCCGGTAGAGGGTCGCGTTTAAGGCCACACACTCTCACTATTCCAAAACCACTTATTTTGGTTGCAGGAAAGCCAATTGTACAATGGCTAGTGGAGGACATTGTAAAAGTATGTGGAAAAAAAGTAGACGAAATTGCATTTGTAATTGGGGATTTCGGAAAAGAAGTAGAAGAAAGTTTAGTAAAAGTGGCAGAAGGACTCGGAGCAAAAGGAAGCATCTATTATCAAGATGAGCCGCTTGGAACAGCTCATGCAATTTTATGTGCTAAAGATTCTTTAGAAGGAAATTGTGTGGTTGCTTTTGCAGATACGCTATTCAAGGCTGATTTTACTTTAGATGGCAGTAGGGATGGAATTATTTGGGTTAGCCAAATTGACGACCCATCCGCATTTGGTGTTGTAAAATTGAATGAAGAAAATATAATTACGGACTTTGTAGAAAAATCAGAAACCTTTATCTCTGATTTGGCAATTATTGGGATTTACTATTTTAATAATGGAGAATATTTAAGAAGCGAGTTGCAATATCTTTTGGATAATAATATAAAAGACAAAGGAGAATTTCAGCTTACAAATGCTTTGGAAAACATGAAAAATAAAGGCACTAAATTTTCTTCAGGAAAGGTAGAAGAGTGGCTGGATTGCGGGAATAAGGATGCAACTATTTATACAAATGAAAGGGTTTTAGAGTATAATGGAAATTTGATTAATGACAGTGTTCAAATTATAAATTCAGAAGTAATCCCTCCCTGTTTTATAGGGGCTAATACAATAATTAAAAATGCTAAAATTGGCCCTCATGTTTCCCTTGGCGGTAATACAGTAGTTGAAAATAGCGTTATCAACAAAACCATTATTCAAAACGATAGCATGATTACTAACGCAAAGCTTAGCAACTCCATGATTGGAAACCATGTAAACTTTGATGGCAAAAATACCCAACAAGAGGTAAGTATTGGCGATTTTTCTGAAGTAAAATAAAAGGTGAAAAAAGGGATATTAATTATATTATGTCTTATGAGCGTGCAATCTTTTGCACAATGGAAAAGCTATTATCCAGATGGAACCACAAGAAAAAACACTAAAAAAGAACAAAAAAACAACATTGAAAAAGATAATAACCAATTCAAATTTAACACTCATTTTTACAATGCTCTCAGCTTTAAATCCTTGGAAAATTTTGAAGATGCATTAAAAGAATTTGAAAAATGTATTAACATAAACTCAGAAAACTCCGTTCCTTATTACGAATCAGCAATCATTTACAAATTATTTGCACAAGAAGAATCGGCTTTAGAATTTTCGAAAAAAGCATATCTTTTAAATAAAGGAAATACATGGTATCAGTTACTTTATGCAGAACTACTCTCAACAAATGGGCTAAACACAAAAGCTGCAATTATATACAAACAGCTGATAAAGAAATACCCTGGTAATCAGGAATATTATTATTTATTGGCGGAGAATTACATTTATTCAAGAAAATTCTCAGAAGCAATAAAAATTTACAATCAATTAGAAAAACACAAAGGATTTGATAAAAATCTAATTATCCAAAAGCAAAAATTGTATTTGGAAAAAAATGATGTGAATGGGGCAATTTCTGAAATTCAAAAAATAATTGATGCTGATAAAACGGATATTAATGCCTATGAAATATTGTCAGAACTTTACTTGCTAAACAATGAAAAAGACAAAGCGTTTGAGGTATTTAAAAAGATATTAGAGCTAGACCCTGAGGATGCAAAAGTGCATTTAACTTTGGCTGAATATTATAGAAATCAGGGAAATAATGATGAATCCTATAAGGAATTAAAAGCTGCTTTTTCTAGTCCCAAACTATCAATTGATGTAAAAGTTAGCATACTGATATCGTACTATTCTATTGTTGATAAAAACAATCAAATGAAAGATCAAGCTATGGAACTTTGTGAGATTTTGGTAAAAACACATATTGGCAATCCGAAAGCACATGCTATTTATGGCGACTTTTTATATAAAGATGGGAAAAATTTGGAAGCAAAAATGCAATATAAAAAAGTAATAGATGTTGACGAAAACCATGCACAAGTTTGGAGTCAACTTTTGTTTATTGAATCTGAATTGGAAGCATATAATGATTTAGAAACAGATAGCGAAAAGGCATTTCAGTTATTCCCTTCTAATCCAGTTTATTACTTTTTTAATGGCATGGCTAATTCTAGGCTAAAAAATTATAAAAAAGCAATTACTTCCTTTGAAATGGGCTTGGAATTTGTAATTGAAAACCCACCCCTATTGGTTCAATTTTATTCAACTATGGGTGATATATATCATACTATTCAACAGCACAATAAATCAGATTCTCTTTATGATTTGGCGCTTGTTTATGAGCCAGATAATGTGCAGGTTTTAAATAATTATAGTTATTACCTCTCTCTTAGAAATAAAAACTTAAAGAAAGCAACCAAAATGTCAAAAAAGAGTAATGACTTATCTCCTGATAACGCTTCATTTCAGGATACTTACGCTTGGATTTTGTACCAACAAAAAGATTATCAATTGGCAAAAACTTGGCTACTTAAAGCATGTAAAAATGGTGGAAATTTGAGTCCTGTAATTACTGAGCATTTGGGAGATGTGTATTTTCAATTAGGTGATTCTGATAGCGCATTAATTTATTGGGAAAAAGCAAAAAAAATGGGGGAAGGATCCAAGTTTTTGGAAAAGAAAATAATTGAAAAAGTCCTTTATGAATAAGCAACTTATAATTCTAATATTGTCTTTTTTTATTACAGCTTGTAGTATAAAAAAGAATACGATAGCTGATATTTCTACTCCACCCAAATCAGCAAAAGGACTTATTAGTAGAATTGAAGCAAATAATAAATCACCAGAATGGCTATCCTTAAAAGGAAAAATAAGTTTGGATAAAGATGGTCAAAACATTAAGTTTTCGAGCAATATTCGTATCAGAAAAGACAGTGTAATTTGGATGTCAATAACAGCCCCATTTGGGATAGAACTTTTTCGAGCAATGCTTACCCCAGATAGCATTTATTTTATCAATATCCCCAAATCGACATATACAAAACAACCCATTTCATATTTGTATCAGCACATAAAAACAGAAATTAATTTCTTGCAAATTCAAGACATGTTTTTCGGCACCCCCCTTATTGTTAAAACAAAATATAGTTTTTTGGAAGAGGGAAAATACAGCCTTTCAGCTAAGGATAAAAAAAGAGGCAAAATAACTTTTTTTGTAGAGAAAGAAAATTTTAGAATAACAGAAGGAACTTTTTATAAATCAGAAAGTGAATATTTTAAGTTTACTTTATCGGACTATACATTAAGTAATGGGTTTTTAATTCCTAAAAATGTACTGCTTGACGTAAGAGCAAGTGATAACTTTTTGGCAGGATTCAACTACACAAAAATCACGACAAACAGTCCATTAAAAATGGGTTTTTCTATTCCAAAAAGCTATGTTGAAGCTAAGTAAACATATATTTTTCATAGTACTTATTTTACTTTCTACTACGGCTTTTTCGCAAAGTAAAAAAGCATTGCAAGAAAAAAAAGCACAAATAGAAAAGGATATTCAATACACCAACAAGTTATTGCAAAAAACAAAGAAGAGTAAAGAAAAATCCTTAGCATATTTAAGCACGCTAAGTAAACAAGTAGATAATAGAGCGGAACTAGTACAAATACTAAATATCGAAATAGGAGTAATTGAAAAACAAATCGGGAAAACCGAAATAAAGATAGCGGAAAATAAAATAAAAATACAAGATAAAAAACAGGACTTAGAAAAATTGGAACAGGAATATGCAAAAATGATTTATTATGCATACAAAAACAAACATGCGTATGATAATTGGGTTTTTATTTTTTCTTCCAAGAGCTTTAATCAAGCATATAAACGGCTAAAATATTTGAAACAATATGCTCAACACAGAAAAATGCAAGCCGAAATAATTACTGCTACAAAAGAAGATCTTACAGAAGAAATAATCAATTTGGAAAATCAGAAAAACAATTTACAAAAAGATAAAGAGAATAAAAAAGAACTTATAACATCTAAAAAAACAGAAGTAAAGCAGCTAGAGATACAAAAAAATGACAAAAAAACAGTGATTAAAGAGCTTAAAGAATCTGAAAGCTATTTCAAAAAAGAATTACAAAAACAACAACATGCTGCAAAACAGCTTGATGAAAAAATACGAAAAATAATTGAAGAAGAAATCAGAAAAGCAAGAGCTAAAGAAAAAAGGGGAAACAAAGAAGGGTTTTCGCTTACTCCTGAAGCAAAGGCACTTTCAGATAATTTTTTAGAAAACAAAGGAAGGCTTTCTTGGCCACTTAATAAAGGAATTATTGTGCAAGGATTTGGGAAACAACAGCATGCTGTTTTCAAAAATATTGAAACACATAATAATGGAGTAGATATTGCTACTGATAGGGGGACAAAAGTAAGATCTGTTTTTGACGGGAAAGTGTCAAGAATATTTTTAATAAAAGGGGGAGGGAAAGTAATTTTGATTAATCACGGAGAATATTTTAGTGTTTATTCTGGGCTAAAAGAAGTAAGTGTACAAATAGGAGAAAAGATATTTGCCAAACAAGAAATAGGCACAGTAATGACAGATAAGAACAGGCAGAAAACATACCTTCATTTTGAGATTTGGAAAAATTATGACAAACAAAACCCTTCCCATTGGCTTTATAAGGCTTACTAACAAAGAAATTACTATTTTTGTAGAGGAATTAAAACCCAATTAACATGAACAGTTTACTTTTAGCAATACCCGGTGGAGCATCAATAACACTAATTGTTATTGCAATTCTATTACTTTTTGGAGGTAAAAAAATCCCAGAATTGATGAGGGGTTTAGGGAAAGGGATTAGCGAATTTAAAAAAGGAAAGAATGAAATTGAGAATGAGCTTAATGACACAAACGAAAATAAGGAAGATAATTAATTAGGCCTATTTCTATTGAACTCCTATCGCTCCTTAAATAGTATAAAAGACGCTATAAAAGCTAAAAAAACTACTTGCCTTGACCTAACCAAATACTATTTAGAAAATATTGAGGAGCTAAGAACTCTTAATGCTTTTGTTGAAGTTTTTAAAGAAAAAGCAATTTCAAGAGCAAAAATAATTGACAACAAAATAACGGAAGGAAAGGCTGGAAAACTTGCTGGAATGGTGATTGGTATTAAAGACAATATTTGTTACAAAAACCATAAGGTAGGAGCAGCCTCAAAAATGTTAGATGGTTTTGAATCCCTTTATAATGCAACAGTAGTTGAACGGCTGTTAGCAGAAGATGCCATTATAATTGGTAGATTAAATTGTGATGAATTTGCAATGGGCAGTGCAAACGAAAATTCATATTACGGTCCAACAAAAAACCCAATTGACAAATCAAAAGTTAGCGGAGGTTCTTCAGGAGGTGCAGCAACAGCTGTTGCAGCAAACCTATGTTTGGCAGCTTTAGGAAGTGATACAGGAGGATCTATAAGACAACCAGCATCCTTTTGTGGAACGGTAGGATTGAAACCAACTTATGCTAGAGTTTCAAGGTTTGGGCTTATTGCTTTTGCTTCTTCATTTGACCAAATTGGTCCAATTACAAATACAGTTGAAGATGCAGCAATCATATTGGAAGTAATTGCTGGACAGGATGATTATGATAGTACAATATCGACAAGAAAAGTGGAGCAATACACTAAGCTTTTAGACGATAAAAAGCCAAAAAGAATTGCTTATTTCCCAATGTTTGAAAGTGATGGTTTAGATAGTGAAGTTAAATCTGCAATATTAAAACAAATTCAAACCCTAAAAAGTAAAGGTCATATTGTTGAGAGAGTTTCTTTTCCTTACTTGGATTATTTAGTGCCAACCTATTATGTACTAACTACTGCTGAGGCATCCTCTAATTTAGCTCGATTTGACGGGGTACATTATGGCTATCATAGCAAAAAAGCAGATAATCCTGAAACCACGTATCTTAAAACAAGAACAGAAGGTTTTGGAAAAGAAGTTCAAAGACGAATCATGTTAGGGACCTTTGTTTTAAGTGCTGGTTATCATGATGCATATTATACAAAAGCGCAAAAAATGAGACGATTAATTCAAGATAAAACCAAAGAAATATTAAATGAATTTGATTTTATCCTTACCCCAACAACGCCTCATACTGCATTTGAGTTAGGGTTAGAAGTAAAAAATCCGGTTTCCATGTATTTGGAAGACATTTTCACGGTTTTAGCAAATTTAAGCGGAAATCCAGCCATATCGCTACCCCTTACAGAGCACTCGAACGGAATGCCTTTCGGGACACAACTAATGGCAAAGCCGTTTTATGAAAGAGAACTCCTAGCTTTTTCACACAATCTAATGAACAGTTTGTAGTTAAAAACTATAAGACTTAATTTTTAGCTTAAAGCAAATTATTCCGAATTTCGCTCTGATAAATATTTCTTATGAGAAAAATAATAATTACTATAATAACACTTTTAGTATTTCAGTTTACTTTTGCAGGCAATACACATCTCTTTTTTTCTGATTCAATAAAAACCAAACAAATAAATTTGGAGAAAGATAAAAAAGAAACAGAGTCAGATTTGATTCAAGCACGCCTTAAAATATTGAACGAAAAAAGCCCAATAGATTTGGTGTATAATAAAGCAGTTGAAAATTCTATAAATGCATACTTGAAAAAAAATAAAAAATTAGTATCAAGAATGGTGGGCTTGGCACCACATTATTTCCCAATGTTTGAAAGCTGTTTAGATAAATACGACATCCCATTAGAATTTAAATATTTAGCTATTGTAGAGTCTGCCTTGAATCCAAGAGCTCGTTCTCGTTCTGGGGCAAAAGGCTTGTGGCAGTTTATGTATGCAACCGGAAAGCAGTACAATTTAAATGTAACTTCTTATTTAGATGAAAGACAAGATCCGTACAAATCGACAGAAGCGGCTTGTCAGTATTTTGCAAAGCTCTATGAAATGTTTGGCGATTGGAACTTGGTATTAGCGGCATACAATGGAGGCCCGGGCTATTTATCGCGAACAATGGCAAAAACAGGACTATATGATTATTGGCAGTTAAGGCCTTATCTAAGAAGAGAAACAAGAGGATATGTCCCAGCATTTGTGGCGGTAAATTATGTAATGAATTTTTATCAGGAACATGGAATTGAAATTGAACTACCACAAAATTTCATAGCCCAAACAGACACAATTACTTTAAAAACCCAAATAGAATTCTCGGTTTTGGCGGAACTAATTTGTATTTCAAAAGAAATTATTTCCCAATTAAACCCAAGCATTACAAAAGGGGTTTTTCCTAAAAATACCAACATCACTCTTCCTTATGATGTAATGATAGATTTTGTTGTAAATGAGCAAGCAGTTTATACTTTCGCTAAGGCAGTAGAGCAAAAAGAAATATTAATAAACGAAACACGATTTGTTTATGTGGTAAAACAAGGAGATTATTTAGGAAAAATTGCCCAGCAAAATGGAGTTCCAAGTAATGATATTAGGAAATGGAATAAACTAAAAAATGACAAACTTATTATTGGAACAAAGTTAGTGTTATTTCTTAAAGATGATTTTAAAACAACCCAGCAAAAAGAGGCTGAGAATCCTGTTTACATAATAAAGCAAGGCGATACACTTTGGGATATAGCAAATAAATATGAAGGTATAAGTGTTAACGAATTAATCAAGCATAACAATTTAACCCCTAACCAACTAAAGCCAGGCGAAAAGATACTTCTTCCCACGGGATAATATAATGCGAAATCTACTTTTTGCTTTTTCTTTTCTTTTTCTATTTTCTTGTGACGAAGGGAGAAAGACACTCCCAAAATCAACAGGTTCAGGAAATGAAATCGTTTTGGTTATTTCAGATGCAATTTGGAATAAATATCCTTCAAAAGCGATTAATGAAATTTTTGCAAAAGACTATCCTGGCCTACAGCAATCAGAGCCGATTTTTAATATCATTAGAATTAAGCCATCTGATTTTACTACTATTTTCAAAACTCATCAAAATATAATTTTGATTTCCGAAAACGGAGAAGAAGGTAAAAAAAATAATTTTTGGGCAAGTCCGCAATTGGTTGTTGGTTTGAAGTGGAATAAAGAAACGAATAAAGAACAATTTGCAGAAAAATGTAAAAAATATGTAGCTATTTTTTATCAGAGTCAGCTAAAAAAAGAAAGAGAAAAACATACGCAATATGAAAAAGCCATAAAAGATAAATTTGGAATTGAGGTGAAAATACCTTCCGAATACACTATTATCAATGATAGCACAAATATTTTTTGGGCAACCTATAATCCGCCAAAAAGCGATTTGATAAAGCAAATTGTAGTATTTAAAATAAATATAAATGAGTTAAATTTTCAAGAAAATTTAATAATAAAAGTAGATTCAGTTTTAGGAAAAACTCTTAAAGGAAGTGGTGAAAGTAACTTTGTTCAAATAGAAAAAAGATTTCCAATTGAAATTTCAGGCAATACTTATAGAGGACTTTGGAAAATGGAGAATGAATTTATGGGTGGCCCGTTTTTGATGAAAATTCAAAATCAAAAAGAAGGAAATACCATTGTTTCCATTGGGATTATTTTTGCCCCAGGAGAGGCGAAAAAAAGATTTATGGTAGAGATGGAGGCCCTTCTTTAATTTGGTAGTAGAATCAATTTATCTTTAACAGTTCTCATGCCTACTGCACTTATCTCATAGATATAATAACCGGAAGTCAAGTGAGAAATATCAATAAACTGATTTCCACTTTCAACATTATCAGAATGAACAAGCTGCCCCCCTAAATTATAAATATTCAAAACAGGATTTTTGCTTATTGCGTTTTCGGGAACATTTAAAATAATATAATCTTTTGCAGGATTCGGATAGGCATTTACATAAGACATAAAATCGTTTGCAATTCCGTTTGGTTGAGAGTGCAAAACACTTTCCCAAATTCCCCTTCCAAAAGTTGCAGCTCTAATTTTTCCTACTCCATAATGAATCTCTAATTCATCCACTTGCACATTTGGAAGACCTGTCATAAATGGTTGCCAATCGCTCATACTATTATCTTTATGGTACACCCCAACATCTGTACCAATATACAAATCATCATTGGTTAAATCTTGATAAACTATACAATTTACAGGTAGATTTGGTAAATTTGAGCCAGAGATATTTGACCATGTATTCCCTCCATCTGTTGATTCATATACCTTACTCCCAGCAGTATAATTTGAACAAGTAACCCAAACCCAATTGGGGTCATTTGCCGAAACAGTAACATCAGAAATAGAGTTTGGGAGACCATTATCAATCCTATTCCAACTAACCCCCCCATTAAAAGTTACATATAATGTTGAGTAAGTAGAAGCATAAATTACGTCTTGATCAGATGGAGCCAAAGCAATTATTTTCACGGAACCCATCTGATTGTTAGAAATAGAATCCCAAAAGGCACCACCAGTTTTTGTGGAATAAACCTCATCATAACCAGCAACAACCATATTGTTATTTAATGGATGCATTTTGTAGGGCGTAACCCAGCTACCATCATAAGAAACAGGTTTAAAGTTTGACCAATTATTGCCTCCATCATAAGTTATTTTAAGACCTCCGTATTGAGAAGAAGAGTATATAATATCAGGATCGTAAGGATCAATAATACATTCCATCCCATCAGAACCCCTTATTGCATCCCAGCCAGAAGACGAAAGTCTTTCAGTTCCATTATCTTGTGCTCCAGCTACTAAAATATCACTATTGCTTTTTGATAGACCTAAACGATAAAACTGAGAAATTTCCAAGCCATCACTAATATCTGTCCAAGTATTTAAATTGTCTAAATATTTATAAAATCCACCATCATTTCCTGCATATAAAGTATTGTTAATTGGGTTGTATTCCAAGGCGTGCTGATCTACATGCATATAAGCATAACTACCACTCCCACTACTTGCTTCAATATTCCAGCTCTGTCCTCCGTCACTAGATTCCCATAATGCTATTCCGCCAGCGTAAATAATATTTTCGTCATTAGGAGAAATTGCTAAGCTCATATCGTACCAACTTTGGCCCCCCTCAGAAGTGCCGTCTGTTTTTCTTCCTAAAATATTACATCCAGTATTATAGTCAGGGCAATCAAACTGTGTAGACCAATTACCTCCCGAATCAACTGACTTATAAAAACCATAAAATCCAGCATCTGAATTTGCAATAAGGGCATATACAATATCTGGATTATCTTCTGTGACCCCCAATAAAATTCTATC
>CAJWUS010000021.1 GCA_913047525.1 uncultured Flavobacteriales bacterium
TTAGTTGCCTTTCTTCTGGTAAATACCAAGCTGCTCCTAAAGATCTTCCTCTTGGCACAATAGTTACTTTAATCAAAGGAGAGGCAAATTCTAACATCCAACTTACCGTAGCGTGCCCAGCCTCATGGTAAGCAATTGTTTTCTTTTCGTTAGGAGAAATTATTTTGGATTTCTTTTCTAATCCACCAATAATTCTATCCACTGCATCTAGGAAGTCCTGCTTTTCAATTTTCTTCTTTGATTTTCTAGCAGCAATAAGTGCAGCCTCATTACAAACATTTGCAATATCAGCGCCTGAGAATCCTGGTGTTTGTCTGGCTAAGAAATTAACATCAATATCTTTTACTAGTCTTAAAGGTTTTAAATGAACTTTAAAAATAGCCTTTCTGGCAACCAAATCAGGTAAATCAATATAAATTTGTCTGTCAAATCTTCCAGGGCGAACCAAGGCTTTATCAAGCACATCTGCTCTATTAGTGGCAGCAAGTACGATTACACCTGTATTAGTGCCAAAGCCATCCATTTCTGATAATAGTTGATTAAGGGTATTTTCTCTTTCATCATTGCTCCCAGTTATGGAATTTTTTCCTCTTGCCCTTCCAATCGCATCAATCTCATCAATAAAAACAATAGATGGTGCTTTTTCTTTTGCTTGTTTGAACAAATCACGGACTCTACTTGCACCGACCCCCACAAACATTTCTACAAAATCAGACCCTGATAAAGAGAAAAAAGGCGCTTTTGCCTCACCAGCAACTGCTTTTGCTAAAAGCGTTTTACCTGTTCCAGGAGGCCCAATAAGCATTGCTCCTCTTGGAATCTTACCTCCTAAGCGAGTATATTTTTTAGGATTTTTCAAGAAATCAACAATTTCTTCCACTTCCTCTTTGGCCCCTTCCAAGCCAGCAACATGCTCGAATGTTACCTCTACTTTTGCTTTGTCAAATAGGGTAGCTTTAGATTTTCCAATATTAAAAATTTGTCCACCACCAACACCTCCACCACTCATTCTTTTCATGATGAAAAACCAAATTGCAATGAAAAATACTAGGGGAATAATCCATCCTAAAATATCTCCGAAAACATCTTTTTCGGTTTTATAGGTAACACTTATTTTTTCAAACTGTTCAAATTCGGATTGGGCATCATTTAATTGCTGATTAAATGTTTCCACCGAGCCAATTTCAAAATAAAAATGCGGTCCTTTTCTTGAGGTTCCTCCAAGTGGTTTTTGATTTGCATCTCTGAATTTTTCTTCATCCAAATATTCTCTTTTAATATAAATTTTGGCAATTTCTTTATTTACAATTACCACTTTTTCTACCTTTTGTTGTTGCAGCATTTCTCGGTTAAACTCTTGCCAAGAAGTTTGCTTTGTAGCGTCAAAGTTTAGCATTTGCAAGCCAAAAAAAATAACTGCAATAATAGCATACACCCAAATGATATTAAACTTAAAGATATTTTTAGGCGATTGTGGTTGTTGTTTATTTTTTCTTGTTGTCATTTTATCTTTTTATGCTGATTGTTCAATGTATTTTATCTGAGCATCAGCCCATAAGCTTTCTAGTTTGTAAAAGTC
Source organism: uncultured Flavobacteriales bacterium (assembly GCA_913047525.1). Next base: position 1,580 of record CAJWUS010000021.1, read on the forward strand.
CCTTTTTTCTTTATTAAACAGATGAACCACCACATTAAAATAATCCATTAGAATCCATTCTTTATTGCTTTCCCCTTCTGTATGCCAAGGTTTTTCTTTTAGCAGTTTCGATATATCTTTTCGAACATTTTCAGTAATAGAAGCAAGATGCGTGCTTGATGTGCCATGGCAAATAATAAAAAAATCGCAAACTGCTGTTTCAATCCCTCTCAAATCTAAACTCACTACCTCTTTTCCTTTGTGCTGCTTTATTGCCTTAATGATTGCTTTTGCTAAAACATCACTTTTCTTCCTCATTACTTTTTTACCCATATAAAATTTTAAGTTTGCATTTGCAAAAGTAATCAATTTGCACGGATAATTAACACAAAATTTATGGCTTCATCTTTTACAGATAATTACATAAAATTAGACTCTACTATCTCTACTAATAATTACACCTATAAATTGCTAAAAGCAGAGCAAATAAAAGAAGGTGCAGTAATCACAGCTTTACACCAAAGTAAAGGAGAGGGGCAAATAGAAGCTAAATGGGAAAGTGAGCGCGGGAAAAATATTTTGATGAGTATTGTATTGTCTCCCAATATTCTACTAGAGAATCAGTTTCAGATCAATATTTGTATTTCCCTTGCATTGTACGATTTCGCAAAGAAATATTTTAAGAAAGGTGTAAAAATAAAATGGCCCAACGATTTGTTGGTAGAGAATGAAAAACTTTCTGGAATTCTGATAAAAAACATTGTAAAAACCGCTACAATAAAAGATACAATTGTTGGGATAGGAATGAATGTAAATCAGCTAAAGTTTAAGGATTATTCCCCCCCTGCAACATCCATGAAAAAATTATTAGAAAAGAATTTTGCTCTTGCAGACTTGCAAAAGAAACTGTTAGATTGCATTGCGAAAAGATATTTGCAATTAAAACAAGGGAAAGCAGAAAAAATGAGATCAGAATATTTAGCTATTTTATATGGTTTTAATAATTGGAAAGACTATAAAATAGGAGGGAGAAAAATCAAAGCAAAAATTATAGGAATTGATGAAATCGGTAATCTTTTAGTTGCATTTGAAAATGGCAAAAACAAATCCTTTTCTCTTAAAGAGATTTCCTTTTTGTTTTAAATTTGGCTTAACCTTTTGGCAATGGCATTCAAAAAGTTGGTAAGAGGTTTTCCCAACATCATTCTCATCATCATGTTAAGCTCGGCATTTACCTCCAAAATCGCTTTACATTTTTCTCCATTTTGAGAGATATTACACGCTAAGGAAAAAGGAATTTGACTATTTTCAGCTTGTAGAATTATTTTGGAGAATGCCGTTTTTTCGGCAATTACCAAATTTACTTTTGGCATTCCTCCCATTCTGAAAGAGCAAGAATCCTCTGTGGATTGGAAATCAGAAATTTCAGAAGGTAAAATGTCTTTTAAGTTATTCAGATTGCTAAGCTTGGCGTAAAGCATCTCAGCACTTAAATTTACTTTTACCTCAGGACTTTTGAAATTACTCATATTATTTTTTCCATTTTGAAGGATTTTTTCTCCACTTCTCCAATACTTCTAAATCCGACTGTTTTATATAATTTTGTTTTACGGCTACCTGTAAAAGCGTAGAATAATTACATAAAGATATGAACTCACAATTTGCTTTTTTGAAATTTTTGGTAGCAACATCAAAGCCGTAAGTAAAAATAGAAATTAAACCTTTCACATTTAATCCTTCCTTTCTCAGAGCCTCTACCGCTTCCAAACAACTTTTTCCGCTACTTATCAAATCCTCAATTACAATTACCGATTGTCCAGAATTATAAGCACCTTCAACCCTATTTTGTTTACCATGTTCTTTTTTTGCCGAACGTACATAAATAAAAGGCAAGCCCATTTCTTCTGCCACCAAAGCGCCATGGGCGATTGCTCCAGTTGCTACTCCAGCAATAACATTGGTACTTCCATAATGTTTGCTTATCACCTTAACTAAACTTTGTCGAATATAAGTTCTACTCTTAGGAAAAGAAAGAATTTTTCGGTTATCGCAATAAATTGGCGATTTCCAGCCAGAAGCCCAAGTGAAAGGATTACCTGGTTGTAAAATAATTGCGTTTATTTGCAGTAAGAATTTGGCAAGTTGTTTGCCTATTTCAATATCAGAAATCATGTCGCAAAAATATAAAGTTTTCATTAACAACAAGCCAAAAGTTATAGCAGATAATTGGGAAGCATTTTGCTCTAATTACAATCTAATTGAAGCTGCAGGCGGATTGGTTTATAATCTGGAAAACGAGCTTTTAATGATTTTCAGAAATGGAAAATGGGATTTACCAAAAGGGAAAAAAGAAAAAGCAGAGGAGATTGAAAATTGTGCCAAGAGAGAAGTAGAGGAGGAATGTGGAATAAGTGGTTTGGAAATTGTAGAGAAATTTTCGGAGACCTATCATATTTACAAGCATAAAGGCAACAAAATATTAAAACGCACCTTTTGGTTCAAAATGAGAACCCATTTTGATGGCGAATTAGTCCCTCAAAAAGAGGAGGGAATAATGAGGGTTTGTTGGGTAAAACAGGGAGAGATTAAGGAAAAATTAAAAAACTCTTATGGGAATATTAAAGATTTATTGCAATAGTTCCTCCACCAATTTTGGTACAGCAATAGTGGCTTTTTCTTTTATAACTTCAATACTTCTTTCCTCCTCTGCTTTTGGGTCTATCAAAATAATTCTGTTTGCATTATTGGTATAATTTAGCAGAGATGCTGCCGGATATACATTTAATGAAGTGCCAATTACAATAAAAACATCTGCTTTTTTAGTAATAGAAATAGCATCTATCATTTTTGGTACTGCTTCCCCAAACCATACTACATTTGGTCGCAACTGACTTCCTCTTTCGCACAAATCTCCTATCTTGAGTTCTGAACCCTTTATTGGATAAATTAATGAGTTATCTAAACTACTTTTTGCTTCTTTTAATTTTCCGTGTAAATGCAATACTTTTTTATTTCCACTTCTTTCATGCAAATCATCAATGTTTTGAGTGATAATATTTAAATAGTATTTTTCAGAAAGTTGGTTTAAAGCAAAATGAGCCACATTAGGCTTGCTATCCAATAGTTGCTTTCTTCTCAGATTATAGAAATTAAGCACTAATTCAGGATTTTTATCAAATGCTTCAGGAGTTGCTACATCTTCAATTTTGTATTGTTCCCAAAGCCCACCACTATCACGAAAAGTACCTAAACCACTTTCAGCAGAAATTCCTGCTCCTGTAAAAACAACAATTCTTTGCACTAATTATAAGTTCGCATCCAGAAGTGGTCGAATTTCATCTGAAGATGGTCTTGCAGCATCAGTAGAAATTACATTTCCATCAGTAGAGAAAAGCATAAACCTTGGAATGCCAAAAATAGCGTATGATTTTGTAATTTCACTCCAGCCATCTGCCCATAATTGTGTACCGCCCATTTCTTTTTCTGCTATCATTTTTAGCCAAGCTTCTTTATCAGTATCTACCGATACAGAAAGAAAGGTGATATTTTTTTCATGATATTCTTCCTCTAATTTTTGTAGAGATGGAATTTCTGCTACACATGGTCCGCACCAAGTTGCCCATACATCTACATAAATCAAATTTCCTTTAAAACTAGCAAGCGAAAATTCATTTCCATCTTTGTCAGTATAAGTAAAATCAATGGCTGGTTCGCCTTCCTGAGGCATATTATCTGTTGCCGTTTTTCTTTCTAACCAACCTTTTGTGGTTTTTTCAATTCTTTCCTTTGCTTCAATTATAAACTCTGGATCGGTAACTTTGCTTAATAGCGCATGAAATTCATTAGAATAGTTGTTAATCATTTCAGCAAAATCAGAACTACCTAAGGAATCCATAGCGGCATAAAAGTTATAACTTTTTGCAGCATCTCTTGTTTCCCACATATACGTTTTTACATCTTCTGTGTACTCTGAAAGTTTATCCTGTCTTTTAATAAAATTAGCGATACTATTTTCTAATCCCACAATTTCACTATTGATAAAAGAGCTATCTGTAATGCTTGCAAATTCTTCAATTACAGCATTTTTATAAGCATCTAAAATTGCTTTGTATTCTTCTGCTGTACTCTTGTAGAAAACTTCTCCATAAAAATCATTTTCTTCTTCCAATAAATATAATTTTGCTAAAAAAGAGGACTCTTCACTACCATCATATTTTATAGTTTCATCAAAAAGTTCTGTATCAATGCTAAGGTTTATTTTATCTCCAGGTTTTACATACATAGCGGTACGTTCTGGACCGTGCTGAAAATCTAAATAAATAGCAGAATCCAATTTAAAAGAAATAGTAAAACTTCCATCTTCATTTGAAGTGGTATAATAGGAAGTGTCTCTGCTGCTAAAACTTACCGATTCCCCTTTTGGATTTATAATATTCCCTGTAATTGTAACTTGGTTCGGATCAGTTTTTATTTGGTTAAAAATTAGTAGTGCTAATACAATGCCTACTAAAATAATGGTTAGTGTTTTTGTGTTCATTTTTTAAAGTTTTAGGGTTATTAAATATTAATTTCTTTTGGTATAAATTCACTTATATCTCCACCGTTTTTAATGATCTCCCTTAATATAGTGGAGGAAATATGCGATAATTCAGCCGGAGTGATAATAAAGATTGTCTCAATATCTGCATTTAGTTTTTTATTCATTTGTGCAATGTTCTTCTCAAATTTGAAATCGTGAGAATCTCTTAGTCCTCTGACAATAAAGTTAGCGTTTGCTTTTTTACAAAAATCAACCGTAAGCCCTTCATACCTTTCAATCTCAATTTTAGGATTACTTCCATACACAGCATTTATCCAATCTAAGCGTTCTTCTATGGAAAAATATTCGTTCTTTTCCGAGTTATTTCCAACAGCAATGATTACTTTATCAAATAGCGTCAATGCACTATCCACCACTGCTTTATGTCCCAAAGTGAATGGGGAGAAGGAACCTGGAAAAACTGCAATTTTATTCATAAATTCGAGATTTTAATTAGTAAAAATACTAAAATGAACGCTACCATATTTTCTGAGTTCTGCATTTTTCTCATCAAAATTAGTACTGCTGTTATGTTCAATAATCAAACAGCCATCCTTTCTAACTAAATTATTACTGAAAATATTGTCTTTTAAGTTGTGGTAATGCTCAAAATTATAAGGGGGATCGGCAAAAATAATATCAAAATCTGATTTTGTTTTTTCCAAGAAATCCATACAATCCATTTTTCTTACATCCATTTTACAATTTAATTCTTCTGCCATTTTTGAAATAAACTTAGTACAATGAAAATTCTGGTCGATTGTCGTAATATCTTCACATCCTCTTGAGGCAAATTCAAAAGCTATATTTCCTGTTCCTGAAAACAAATCCAAAACTTTTTTATTGTCCAAAAAATAACGGTTTTCCAGAATATTGAAAAGGGCTTCTTTTGCCATATCGGTAGTGGGCCTTACGGGCAATTTTTTTGGTGCCGATAAAATTTTTCCTTTATGTTTCCCTGAAATTATGCGCACAAAAGTTGGGAAAAAAGACAGAAATGTTGATGGGATTTTATGCTCTCTAACTCTTTGGTGAAATTCAAATTTTCTGACCGATTCCCAAAAGAGATATTCCTTACATACTCATATAAAAGATTGTATTTTTCATCCGATTTTAAAATATCGTCAAGCAATACTAATTCTGTTTTCTCAGGCGATAACCCTAATTGTTCCATGCTAAAAAGCAAGAAATACAACAAATCCTCTTTTGTATCGGTAGTAAAACTATTATGGAATTCTAACTTATTTTCACTAAGGACACATACTTCTAATTTTTTTTTCTTAATAGATGCATATACTATTGTTTTCTCTGTTTTTTCATTTTGCAACAAAAGTTGGTCAATCAGTATGCTGCTATTGCATTTTTTTTGTGTGTTAGGGAATGATTTATTGATGAGATTTAGCAGCTCGGTTGGGACAGAATAAATATTTACGGCATCCATTTGATGCATTTTATCCGTTAAAACTTCTTCTATTTCATGATTAAAACTGAGAATTTCTCTGTTTCTTTCTTCTTTGTAAAAAGGAGTTGGAACAAGAGTAGAGGGGAAGTTATTAAAAGCTAGTGAACTAGAATAAAACTCTTTTTGCAGGAGATCTTCACTAGCTATAATATTTGTTATTTTTTCACAACTTTCCTTAATGTCCTTTGCCTGAAACTCAAATGTCTTTAATAATATATAGGTAAAAGTTAAGGTGTCAAAAAGGCAATAGGAAAAATTATTAAGCCCAATTTCCACTGAAAGATGGCATTTTTCAGTAAATAAATTATTGGGTGAGGATGGGCTGAAGTTTATTTTTTGAAATATGTTACTCGCCCCAGTTTCCATTCAAAGAAGCTTCTGACATGGAGCCAACTCTTAAAAAGCTGGACAAATCATATTTTTTATTTTCGGCATCTAATCCGATTAGCACATCTCCGTATTTGGCTGAAACTTCAAAAACCTGCACTATTACTTCTCCTTTCTCAACACTTCCAGCATCAATTTCGTAAGATTTGTCTGCTGTATAAGGGATGTATCTTAATTGCGTAATATCAAGTGAATATTCTTTATTTCTTGTAGATAAATAATCTTCATTAAATATATGTGATTTGGCATCAATATAGATGGTGTCTCTGCTTATGAGTCCAGCTTCTAATGCCTGTAATTCTGTTAAAGAATCAGGTGCCTCCCCCTCTGATCTTATCACAGCTACTGAATCAGCATGTAGAAAGATCATTAAGCTGTCAAAATTATCAGAGAATCCTTGGTATTTGCTTTTATATGAGATTTGTACAGCTCTAATATCTTTGAGCTTTTGCACATTTTCTGCAATTCTCACTTTGGCTAATTTCTGAAATTCTACTTCACTATTTATGCTATTGTAAACGAAATAAGCAAGTATAAGATTTAGCGGAATAAGAATTAATGCAATTTGTCTGGCTTTCATCTTATTAAGATTTTAAGTCGCAAATCTACAATTTTTACTGAATAACTAATAATTTATTTTTTCTTTGTAAAATATTTTTTACGCATGAAAAAGTTATTTGGCAAATTAATCTTTAAAATCTTGGGTTGGGAAATAGTTGGCAGTATTCCAAAAATAAAAAAATATGTTGTCATCTCTGCACCTCATACTTCCAATTGGGATTTTTTTTTCGGGAGATGTTTTGCTTATGTTTTGGATATTAAACCGAGATATCTGGTAAAAAGTGAGCTTTATATTTGGCCTTTAAGTATCCTAATTAAATTAAATGGTGGAATCCCAGTTTACCGAAGAAAAACTAAAAAAACAGTAGATCAATTAGTAAAAAGATTTCAAACTACTGAAAATTTGATCTTAGGAATTGCACCAGAAGGCACACGATCTAGAGTAGAGAAGTGGAAAACGGGTTTTTATTTTATTGCACAAAAAGCCAATGTTCCTATTGTACTTGTGTATATGGATTATAAAAAGAAAGAAATTGGATATTTTGACATATTAAATCCTAGTGGAGATTTACAAAAAGATTTGCAAAAGATTCAAGAATTTTATGAGAGTGTAATTGGAAAAAAACCTGAACTATATAATAGTAAAATTTATTAGTATAATTTGTTAAAAAAAATACAAAAACAAATTCTTTAATATAATTCATTTTTATTGAATATTTTATTTTTGCTTTCATAAAAATTATAAAAAATGTCATTACAGGCAACTACCACATTAGCAACCTTAGAACAAGCTCAGGAAATGGGGCTCTTGCCAGCAGAATTTGAGAAAATTAAGGAGATATTAGGACGAACACCTAACTTTTGTGAGCTGAGTGTTTTTGGGGTGATGTGGTCAGAACATTGTTCCTATAAAAACTCCATTAAATGGCTTAAAACCCTGCCTAAAACAGGACCACACATGTTGGTAGAGGCAGGAGAAGAGAATGCAGGCTTGGTGGATATTGGTAACGGATTAGCGTGTTGTTTCAAAATTGAGTCGCACAATCATCCTTCTGCATTGGAGCCATATCAAGGAGCTGCAACAGGAGTGGGTGGGATAAATAGAGATATTTTCACAATGGGTGCTCGCCCAGTGGCTCAGCTGAATTCTTTGCGTTTTGGAAACATAAAGTTAGACAGAACAAAGTGGCTGGTGAAAGGAGTTGTAAAAGGTATTGGCGACTATGGGAATGCTTTCGGAATTCCTATTGTTGGCGGGGAGGTATTTTTTGATGATTGCTATAATACCAATCCTCTTGTAAATGCTTTTTCGGCAGGAGTAATGAAAAAGGGTGAAATGATTTCAGCTACTTCATCTGGTATTGGAAATCCTGTTTTTATAGTGGGCTCAAGAACAGGAAAAGATGGAATACATGGCGCATCATTTGCATCAAAAGATATTACGGAAGATTCAGCTAATGATTTACCAGCAGTGCAAGTAGGCGATCCTTTCCAAGAAAAGTTATTGTTGGAAGCCACTTTGGAATTGGGAAAAACAGATGCAGTTGTGGGTATGCAAGATATGGGTGCAGCTGGGATTACTTGCTCTTCCAATGAGATGTCTGCTGCCGGGAAACATGGCATGATTATCCATTTGGATAAAGTGCCAACTCGCCAAAAGGATATGAAGGACTGGGAAATTCTACTTTCTGAATCGCAAGAGCGAATGTTGGTGGTAGCAGAAAAGGGGAAAGAGGACATTGTAAATGCCATATTTGACAAATGGGATTTGAGTTGTGAGCAAATTGGAGAAGTTACCCCAGGCGATAGGGTAAAATATTATATGCATGGCAAGTTGGTTGGCGATTTACCTTGTGATGATTTGGTTTTAGGAGGAGGCGCGCCAGTTTATGAAAGAGAATACACAGAGCCAGCTTATTATCAGCAGTATAAAAAGTTTGATATTAATAATGTTGAGCAGCCAACCGATTTGGTAGAAGTGGCGAAATTCCTAACAGTACATCAAAATATCGCATCAAAAAGATGGGTATATGAGCAGTATGATTCTATGGTTGGCACAATAAATATGAGTACCAATTACCCAACTGATGCAGGAATTGTAAATTTGAAAGGCACGGATAAAGCCCTTGCTATGACGGTTGATTGCAATGCACGAATGGTAAATGCCGACCCAGAAGAGGGTTGTGCTATGGCTGTGGCAGAAGCTGCCAGAAACATTGTTTGTTCTGGTGGTGTGCCATCTGCAGTTACGAATTGTTTGAACTTTGGAAATCCTTATAATCCAGAAGTATATTGGCAATTTGTGGGTGCTATAAAAGGAATGACAAAAGCTTGTAAAAAATTCAATACGCCCGTTACCGGTGGGAATGTAAGTTTCTATAATCAATCGGCTGTGGATGGCACGGAAGTGCCTGTTTTCCCAACTCCAACCATTGGGATGTTGGGTATTGTGGAAGACAAAAAACACATTACTTCCCTTGCGTTTAAAGGAAAATCGGATTTGATTTATTTGCTTGGAAAGTGTGAAAATGATATTTCAAGCTCGGAATATTTGGCATCTTTTCATGGTGTGAAAGAATCTCCTGCACCAAACTTTGATTTGGATGTGGAATACGAATTGCAACAAACGATTATCAAACTTATAAGAGCAGGCGTTGTAGAATCCGTACACGATATTGCTGATGGAGGACTCTTTATTACACTACTAGAAAGTGCCATGTACAAGAATTTGGGTTTTGATATTACTTCATGTTGTGAAGTAAGAGTAGATGCTTTGCTTTTTGGTGAAGCACCATCCAGAGTTGTGGTTTCTGTTTGTGAAACCACTGAGGGTAAATTCTTGGATTTGCTAAAAAATAGCCACACCCCTTTTATGCTTTTAGGGCATGTTATCAAAGGCGATATCCGTATTGATGACACTTCTTTTGGGAATATTGCTGAATATAAGGAGTTGTACGATAATTCCTTAGCGGAGAAGTTGAAGTAGGAGAGATAGAAGGCGGTATTCAGCATTCAGTAGATAGACCACAGAAGAACATAATTTCTCCCATGTTTTTAGGGGAGATGTCATTTATGACAGAGGGGTAACAATAAATGTTGTCATACTGAACGAATGTGAAGGATCTCTCTTTTCCATGTTCATTTTTTTTCTTGACACAAAAACGAACCATAAAAGTCCAAGCCAATTCAAAGTCTGGTACTAGTCCGATTGGTATTAGAGCTATTTTATCTACTATTCTTGCTTCTGTATAAAATTGTCCATCAAGAATCTTTCCTGTCCCATAAAAAGTTAAGAAAAAGAATACATAAAGACAGCAAGTAATTTCAATTATTTCTTTAAAGTCAAATTTCTTCATAATTATTATTTTTTATTAATCGTATTATATAGTCGGCGATTATACAAAAACCCACTCATTTTAGTAGGTTTATTTTTAGTGGACCTTACAGTCCTAAGTTCGAACTTTTTTCATTTATTATGCTTAGCATAGCATCTTAATTCAGTTACTTTATTTTTGTATCATGAAGAAATTAAAATATGAAAAAAATTAATTGTTCAGAAAATTAATCGTTTGCCACAACAATTTAATTTTTATTGGTTTTCTTTGTTTAGAATTTAATTTCAAAAATATGAAAATATTTTATTTCTTTTTAGCATTTATTTTTCTTATTTCATACAATGCTTTTTCTCAAATAAATTTCAGTAGAGACAATACCATATCAGTAATGGAAAACGCTAATAGCTTCAAACATGCTTGGGTTGGGGGTGTCAATGCCATGCAACCATCAAAGGTTGATTTAAATTTAGATGGGATTAATGACCTTATTTTATTTGATAGAACAGGAAATAAACTTACCCCTTTTTTAGATGTAAATGGAGAATATGTTTTTGCGCCAGAATATCGTTCTGCATTTTCGAATAATCTCCACGATTGGGTAATTTTTGCAGATTATAATTGTGATGGAAAAGAAGATATTTTTACTTATTCTTCTGGAGGAATTGCGATTCTTGAAAACAACTCTACTTCCACTCTTTCATTTAATATGGTTACTTCTCTTTTGCTTTCGGATTACGGAACAACTAACATCAATTTATATGTAAGTTCGGTTGATATTCCAGCCATTTCGGATATTGATAATGATGGAGATTTAGATATTCTTACTTTTTCAATACTCGGTGGTTTTGTGGAGTATCACAGAAATATGGCTATGGAATTAACTGGCAGTTGCGATACTCTAGCTTTCAGATATGAAAAATCTTGTTGGGGAAACTTCTTTGAAGGGCTAAATAGTTATCTCATAAATTGTACTGCATGCTCTTCTGATAGTTGTAGCCCAGCATATACTTCAACTGCTAATAGCAAACAAAAACATTCTGGTTCTACTTTACTTGCCATTGATGTGGATGATGATTCTGATAAAGATTTGATTTTAGGAGATATTAGCTATAATAATCTGAATTTGTTAATTAATGGTGGAGATAGTTCAAATGCAAATATCAGCGCTATTGATAGTATTTTTCCTGCTAATAATAATAACACCCTTGGTGTAGATCTTCATTTATTTCCTGCTTCTTTTTATTTGGATGTTACCCATGATGGCGTAAAGGATCTAGTAGTGGGTACCAATAGCCAAGCTAACTCTGAAAATTTTGAAAGTGTGTGGCTTTATGCTAATAGTGGGACTAACTCCCTACCAGATTTCAATTTTGTAAGCAAATCTTTCTTACAAGAAGATATGATTGATTTGGGAGAGGGAGCATATCCTGTTTTTTTCGATTATAACAATGATAGTTTAATGGATCTTGTAGTAGGAAATTATGGCTATCATGATGTGGGAGGTAATGATGTTTCTGGCCTTGCTCTTTTTGAAAATGTTGGAACTAACAATCAACCATCATATTCTCTAATTACAAGGGATTTTGCTGGATTATCAGGTATTTCTTTCAATACTAATCCCAATATACCAACATACAATTTCTTCCCTACTTTTGGAGATCTGAATGGAGATGGAAATAAAGATTTAATTGTAGGAGATGCAGATGGAAAATTGCATTACTTTACTAATAATGGAACAACGCCTTCATCATTTACTCTTGCTGTTGCAAATTACGAGCATATAGATGTTGGATATATTGCTACTCCACAATTAGTGGATGTAAATAGGGATGGATTGATTGATTTATTAATTGGTGATCGAACAGGGGAAATTAGTTATTTCCCAAATAACGGTAGTCCTACAACTCCTGTTTTTGATAGTATAGTTTCTAATTTTGGGGGTATTGATGTAGATTCTGCTTACATAAGCACAGGCTTTAGTACGCCACACTTTGTAGATTTAGATGGAGAATATCATTTATATGTTGGTTCTTTCTCTGGCGCAATTCACCATTATGATAATATTGACGGCAATTTAAGTGGTAACTTTAATCTGCTTAGTAGTGCTGAACAAAACATTTTGGAAGGGGCTAAAACGTCTTTGTGTATTCAAGATATTAATGACGACCAAATTCCGGATATGATAATTGGTAACTATTGTGGTGGTTTGAGTTATTTTATTGGAGATACACTCACTACAAATATCAATGAAAGTTATTCCTTCAATAATTTTTTGACTTACCCAAACCCAACAAAAGAAGAATTATTTGTTCAAAGCAAAATAAATGGAGAAATAAAAATCTATTCCGTTTTAGGAGTATTGATGCTGCAAGAGGAGAAAATTACAGTAAATCATAGATTGAATGTAAATAAGCTTCCGGCCGGCATTTATATTCTCAGATTAAAAAATACTAGCAAAAAATTTGTTAAGGAGTAAAATCAGGATTCGTAATAAAATCAGTATCCGAAAGAGTTTTTAGAAAAGCAATTAAATCCTGTTTTTCTTGGTTTGTCAACTGTAATCCCCCAATGTTTAGTTTCTTCATTAATGGATCAACTGTTGATGAATAGTTTAAACCACCACTATAATGCTCAACTACTTCTTCTAAGCTAGAGAATCTGCTATCATGCATATAAGGTGCTGAGAACTCTATATTACGCAAAGTTGGAACTTTGAATTTTCCATTATCTGAAGATAAACCTGTAACTTTTGCTAAACCTAAATCAGTAAATGGTTCGGCATCTAATCCATTATTATGAAAAAGATTATCCATAAACATATCAGTGCCATGACAATGAAAACAATCTCCTTTTTCGGTATTAAAAATAACATAGCCATTAAGTTCTGATGGTGTAAGTTGAACCTCTTGACGTAAGTATTTATCATATTTTGAATTAGCGGAAATAAGCGTTCGTTCAAACTGAG